>DASPRL010000258.1 GCA_035624475.1 Terriglobales bacterium | reverse complement strand
TGATGGAGTAGTCGCCGCTGACCTCCAGGATCATGAACACGGAGGTCAGGGGGGCACGCAGGAACCCGGCAAACAGCGTTCCCATCCCCACCAGCACATAGACGCCGATGGAGGTGCCCAGGTGGGGCAACAACAGGTGCTCCACGCCACCCACCGCGCCTCCGAGCATGGCCCCGATGAACAGCGTGGGAGCGAACAGGCCTCCGGGCGTGCCGCTGCTGAAGGAGAAGGTGGTGGAGAGGATCTTGGCGCCGGCCAGCAGGCCCAGGATCTGCCAGGTGTACTGGCTGTGCAGGGCCTGGTCGATGTATTCGTAGCCTGCGCCCATGACCTGGGGCAGGCGCAGTCCGATCACCCCGATGATCAATCCGGCCAGGGCGGGCTGCAGGTACTGCGTCCAGCGCGGCAGCGCCTTCAGGCGCGGGCGGATCCCTCCGATGAGCTTCTGGAAGACCACCCCGGCGATGCCACCCACCACCCCCAGGGCGGCGTAGGCCAGCAGTTCGGCGGGGCTGGCCAGGTTGTAGGCCGGCACCCGGAACAAGGGCTCCGAGCCCAGGAACCAGCGCTCCACCACTACACTGGAGACGGCCGAAAGCACCACCGCTCCCAGGATGCCGGCGCTCCAGCGCCCGATGACCTCCTCGATCACGAACAACACGGCGGTGATGGGAGCGTTGAAAGCGGCGGCCAGCCCCGCCGCCGCGCCCACCGGCGCGATCAGCCGCAGCTTCTCCCGCGAGAGACGCAGCCGCCTCCCGATGAGTGAGGCCAGCCCGGCCCCGATCTGCAGCGCGGGATCTTCCGGCCCAAGCGACTGCCCGCTGCCGATGGCCAGCCCCGCGGTGATGAATTTCCCGATCACCGTGCTGAAGGGGACATAACCGTCGAAGATGTAGAGCGCCCCCTTGGTCTGGTTCACGCCGCTGCCGCGGGCGCGGGGAAACAGGTGGATGACCAGCACCGCGATCACCAAACCCGCCAGTGAGGGCGCCAGCAGGACCCGCAGGGGTGAGGGCGCCAGGGCGGAGCCCAGCAGCCACAGTCGCCCCCAGTCGATGGCGATGCGGAAGCACACCACCGCCAGCCCCGCGAAGATCCCGATGATGACGGCCAGCAGCAGAAAGAGCTGCTCTTCCCCCATCCACAGCGGCCGCCGACCGGAGGTGGCTTGCGGGTTGGCTGCCGGCGCGGTTGCGGGACCGTTCATTGGCTGCCCTCATGCCGCCGCCGCGCGATGTACCACAGGGCCTGGTCGGCCCCGGTGGGTGGTCCGCAGCGGGCCGCGGTGGTGCTCTCCACGTCCAACAGCCACTCCCAGGCGCCCTGCATCAGGTCGGGATCGCGCAGAAAGCTGGCGGCGCTGGGCCGCGGACGCAGAAGCCGGGCGCGCGCTGCCAGTCCCTGCAGCTCCGTCGTCGCCTGCGGGACATCCAGGGACTCGCCCGCCTGTTGCGCGCACGCCCGCAGGCGCTGCCCAGCCCGCTGGTAGTCTTGCCAGCAGCGGTCGGCGCGTTGCCTGGCATTGAGGTTGGGAGCGAAGGGGTCGGCTTCCAGGATCGCAGTGCAGAGCTGCAGCAGGTCGGTGCTGGCGGAGTCCGACGGGTCCTGGTGCACCACCCGCTGCAGGTGGCGCTGTGCGTCACGGTAGTCGCCCAGCCGGAAGGAGGCCAGGCCGGCGCCCGCTTCCGCGCCCGCGGCCTTGGGGTCCAGTCGCAGCGCCCCATGGAACTGCTCGAGGGCTCGATTGGGGTTTCCGGCTTGCAGGAAGAGCCGGCCGATCTGTGTGAGCAGGGCGGGATCGCGTGGAGCGTTGGCCGCCAGCGTGATCAGGTCGGCCTGGGCCCCGGCATCGTCATGCTCGCGTACCAGGAACTGCGCAAACTCCAACCGCACCGCCAGGCGGTGCGCCATGGGATCGTCCTCCCAAACACCGTAGATGGAGTTGTTGAAATAGCGCCGGGCTTCGGAGCTGTTGCCGCTGCTCGCAGCCAGCCGCGCCAGTTGCAGGTTGATGATGCCGCTGGCCGGCTGCTGCGCCCACAGGGTCAGCAGGTAGGCGCGCGCTTCCTCGGTGCGCTGCGCGGCCAGCAGAGCGTCGATGAGGCGGAGGTGGTAGCGGGGATCGCCGCGGGAGAACTGCAGCGCGTTGCGGAAATCGTCGATGGCCGCCTGCGCCTGCCCCGCCCCCAGGTCGCTTTCGCCCCGCGCGAACCACAGCCGCCCCTCGTGGTCCTGGTGACGGTGGAAGGCGGAGACCAGGACCCCGGTGAGGGCGAAGAACACCACCGCCAGCAGGCCCAGGAATACCAACAGCAAAGACTCCTGGCGGACCCCCAGGCGGGTTCGTTCTCCGGCACGGCAGAAAGGACACGCGGCCTCTCGGTCATCGAGGAGCGCGCCGCAGTGTGGGCACTGGCCTGGTTCGGGCATCCGGATGCAGTCTATCGTAAGCCGATAAACCGGCTTCCGGCAAGATGGGTCCTCGGCCCGCGGACCAGCCGCGGCAACAGATCAGTACAGGTGGAAGTTGACTTCGACGTTGATGGCCACGGCCACGGGCTTGCCGTCCTTCATGGCCGGCTCGAAGCGCCAGGTGCGGACCGCCTCCAGCGCCTTCTCGTCCAGGCCCATGCCCAGAGAGCGGGCGACGCGAATGTCGCGCGGGTGTCCGGCGGCATCCACCACCACGTAGAGCACGCAGGTGCCCTGGTACTTGGCCTTGCGGGCCTCTTCGGAATACTCGGGATCGGGTGAATACACGATGCGCGGCGCCGAGACTCCGCCACCCACCCGGAAGATGCCGCCGCCGATGCCGCCGCCGCGGCCGGGACCCACGCCGGGACCGATTCCGGAGCCCACTCCGCCGCCCTCACCCGAGCCGATGCCGCCGCCCGAGCCGGTCCCGTTGGAGGGCGGGCCCATCACCTTGGAGAGCGGGTCGCCCAGTTGCGGCACGTTGGGCATCGGCACCTTCACCTGCGGCGGCACCACCACCGTAGGCTCCATGGGGAGCCGGGGATTCATGTTGCGGATCACCACCGCGGGTGGGGTGAACTGCTCCATGGCGCGCTTGGGCAGCTTGCCGAAAGAAGCCGCGAGCTTGTCGCGGTCGCCGCCGCCGCCGCCTCCTCCGATGGTGTCGTTCTTCTTGTTGGAGAGCGGGACGTAGGGCGAGATGTCGTCCGGGGAGATCAGCGACACCGACTGCTGCTGCACCACCTGCTTCACCATGCGGGCGCCCAGGATGGTCGCGCCCACCATCCCGCCCACGAACAGCAGATGCAGCGCCAGACTGCCCGCCGCCGCCTGGCGGGTGAAGTTGTAGTCGCCCCAGATGCTGCGCACGGGGATGGGCTTGGAGGTGAGCTGCAGGGGCGGCAGCTTCTGGGGGAAGAGCGCATCGCGCAGGTTGTTCACCAGCGACCGCAAGGCGGACTGGTTGGCCTCCTCCAGAAGCCGGTCGTAGTAGTTGTTGCTCCGCGGAATGAAAGACGGATTCGCCATGGCTCCCTGGTAGCTCTCCCTGACGCCCGGGTTCCCGTGCCGGCGGCGGTCTAGGTAAGAAGATGACCATCCGCCCTGCCGAGTTGCTTGCCCGGATAGGCAACCCCCGCCTCGTCCTGCCCGGACGGGTGCTTGCCAGCCCTATTCTCTCACTATTTGCCCCTTTAGATGCACCCGGAAAAAGAAGGGGAGCGGGAAAAGTGAGGGTGGGGGTGCCCGGCTTCGGACCGGTGGCCGCATAGACGCTCCCGGCGGCGCTCCCTATAATGGAAGTTCGTTCCCACAAAGTTTTCTCCGGAGATGCAATGGCGGCGCCGCCCGAACTGAAGGCCACCCTGAACCTGCCCCGGACCGACTTCGCCATGAAGGCGAACCTGCCCCTGAGCGAGCCCAAGATGCTGGCCCGCTGGCAGCAGATGCGCCTCTATGAGCGCATCCGGCAGGCGCGGCAGGGCGCGCCCATCTACGTCATGCACGACGGCCCGCCCTACGCCAACGGCCCCATCCACCTGGGCACCGCGCTCAACAAGACCCTCAAGGACTTCGTGGTCAAATCCCGCACCATGGCCGGCTGCGACGCACCCTACGTGCCCGGCTGGGACTGCCACGGCCTGCCCATCGAGTACAAGGTGGACAACGACCTGGGGCGCAAGAAGCTGCAGATGCAACCCTTGGAGGTACGGCTGGAGTGCCGCAAGTACGCCGAGAAGTACCTCGACCTGCAGCGCTCGCAGTTCCAACGCATCGGGGTCTTCGGCCGCTTCGACGAGCCCTACTCCACCATGTCGCCGCAGTACGAGGCGGTGGTGGCCGCCACCTTCTTCGACTTCCTGGAGCACGGCTTCGTCTACAAGGGCCTGAAGCCGGTGTACTGGTGCCTGCACGACCGCACCGCGCTGGCCGAGGCCGAGGTGGAGTACGAGAACCACACCAGCCCCAGCATCTGGGTGCGCTACCGGCTGCAGTCCGATCCACGCACGCTCGACCCGGCGCTGGCCGAAGCCCGCATCCTCAGGGACAAGCCGGTCTACACCATCATCTGGATCACCACACCCTGGACCCTGCCCGCTTCCATGGCCGTGGCCTTCCATCCCGACGAGGAGTACGTCGCCCTGGAGGCCGAGGACGCCATCTATCTGGTGGCGACCCGCCGCGCCACCGAGACCGCGGAGAAGTGCGGCTTCCCCCGCGCCCGCACCCTGGCCAGCCTGCATGGCCGGGCCCTCGAAAATATCTGGTTCTACCACCCTTTCCTGCCCTGGCCGGAGCGCAAGGTGCTGGGGGTGCTGGGCGAGTACGTGACCATGGATCAGGGCACGGGGGCGGTGCACACCGCGCCCTCACACGGCCCCGACGACTTCTACACCGGCGTGAAGTACAAGCTGGACCAGACCTGCAATGTGGACGCGGGCGGCCACCTGCGCAACGGCCTGCCCGAATACGACGGCCAGACCGTCTTCCAGGCCAACCCGCACATCGTCAAGCTGCTGGCGGCGCGCGGCGCCCTGCTGCACGAGGAGAAGCTGGAGCACTCCTATCCGCACTGCTGGCGCTGCCACAATCCGGTCATCTTCCGCGCCACCGAGCAGTGGTTCATCTCCATGGAGGGCAAGCTGGAGGGCGGCACCCTGCGCAGCCGCTCCCTGGAGGAGATCCAGAAGGTGAAGTGGGATCCGGCTTGGGGCGAAGAGCGTATCGCCAACATGATCGCCACCCGGCCTGATTGGTGCATCTCGCGGCAGCGGGTGTGGGGAGTGCCCATCGCCGTCTTCTTCTGCGAGGGCTGTGGCGAATTGCTGCGCTCCCCCGAGGCCAACCGCGCCGTGGTCGACCTGTTCGCGAGCGAGGGCGCCGACGCCTGGTACAAGCACGATGCCGCTGCCATCCTGCCCCGGGGGACGAAGTGCCCCAAGTGCGGCGGGGCGAACTTCCGCAAGGAGAGCGACATCATCGACGTCTGGTTCGAGTCGGGATGCAGCAGCCTGGCGGTGCTGGAGCACGAGCCTGGGCTGCGCTGGCCCGCCGACCTCTACGTGGAGGCCGGCGACCAGTACCGCGGCTGGTTCCACTCTTCCCTGCTGTGCGCGGTGGGCACCCGCAACCACGCTCCCTACCACGGCGTCGCCACCCACGGCTGGACCTTGGATCCCCAGGGGCGGGCCATGTCCAAGTCGCTGGGCAACACCGTGGACCCGGTGGACATCTGCAAGCGCCTGGGCGGGGAGATCGTGCGCCTGTGGGTGGGCTCGGTGGACTTCCGCGAAGACGTGCGCAACTCGGAAGAGCTGATGCAGCGGGTGGCCGAGAACTACCGCAAGATCCGTAACACCTTCCGCTTCATCCTGGGGAACCTGCACGGCTTCGATCCGGCGCGCGACCTCGTGGCCTTCGGCGAGATGCGGGCCCTGGACCGCTACCTGCTCCTGCGCGCCGCCGACCTGGCCGCCCAGGTGCGGCAGTGGTATGAGAAGTTCTTTTTCCACCGCATCTACCAGGCGGTGAACGAATTCTGCGTGGTGGACCTGAGCGCGGTGTACTTCGACGTGCTCAAGGACCGGCTGTACACCTCGGCGCCGCGGGCCCAGGCGCGGCGCTCGGCGCAGAGCGCGATCTGGCGCATCGGCGAGGCCCTGGTCCGCCTGCTCGCCCCCATGATGAGCTTCACCGCCGACGAGATCTGGCAGGCCCTGCCCGCCGTGGGCGGGCGCGAAGAGAGCGTCCACCTCGCCCTCTTCCCCACCCGCGAACAGGTGCTGGGGGATGCGGGAGTCGCCGCCGGCGCCGCGCAGGCTGCGGCCCTGATGGCGGAATGGGGCAAGCTCTTCGAGGTGCGCGCCGAGGTGCTTAAGGCTCTGGAAGGCGCGCGCCAGTCCGAACTGATCGGCTCCAGCCTGGAGGCCCAGGTCAAGCTCCTGGCCCCGGAAGGCCTTTATCCTCTGCTGGAGCAGCACCTGCGGGAGGGCACTCTGCGCGAGCTGTTCATCGTCTCGGGGGTGAGCCTGGAGCGCGGCCCTTCCGGCAACGGCGCCGCCGGCCTCCAGGTGGAGGTCAGCCGCGCCCCGGGGCAGAAGTGCGAGCGCTGCTGGAATTATTCCGTGCACGTCGGGGAGGACCCGTCGTACCCTACGGTCTGCGAACGCTGCAGCGCCGCCTTGAAGGAGATCACCCGCGGCTGACCCCGGCCTTCGACCCCAAGTTATGTCCCGGCCCCATGCAACCCGAACCTGGTTCTTCCTCCTCGCACTGGCGGTGCTGCTGGCCGACCGGCTCAGCAAGTGGGCGATCGCCAGCCAGATCCCCCTGCACGAGAGCCTGAACGTGATCCCCGGCTTCTTCCGCCTCACCCATGTGCAGAACCGCGGCGCCGCCTTCGGGCTGCTCTCCGACTCCCCCACCGCCTGGACCCTGGGCGCGCTCATCCTGTTCTCGCTGGTGGCGCTGGTGGTGGTCTCCGGGCTGCTATGGAAGAACAGCCACTCTGTGACCTGGACGGGGATCGGGCTGGCCCTCATCCTGGGCGGCACCCTGGGCAATCTCTGGGACCGCCTGCTGGACGGGCATGTGATCGACTTCCTGGACTTCTCGCTCTGGAGCTATCACTGGCCGGCCTTCAACGCCGCCGACACCGCCATCGTGGCCGGAGCGCTGCTACTGGTGGTGGAGATCCTCTTCGCCAGGCCCGCACATCACAGCAAGACCGTCAGCCCGCGCTGAGCCGTCGCCGGTCGCCAGTCTCCAGTCAGGAGCAGACTGTCGGCTCCGGCGTGGCTGCGCCGGCGACCGGCGACTGGCGGCTTCTTTACGGATTCCCGTAGAGCCGGCGGTAGACGCTGGCATTGCGCAGCACCGCCTGCACGTACTCCCGCGTCTCGGTGAACGGGATCGACTCCACGAACTCGGCCACGTCGCGGTAGGTACCGTCCTTGCGCCATTCTTCCACCCGATTGTCGCCGGCGTTGTAGGCGGCCAGGGCGTAGGCCAGGGTGCCGCCGTACTGGTCCAGCGTCTGGCGGAAGAAAGCCGTGCCTAACTGCAGGTTGACCTGCGGTTCCAGCAATCTCTGCGCCGAGAACGGCTGCAGGCGCACCTGGTGTGCCACCTTGCGCCCGGTGGATGGCAGCAGTTGCATGAGGCCCATGGCGTGGGCGTGAGAGACGGCCCGGGGATTGAACTCCGACTCCTGGCGGATGAGGGCGGCCACCACGAAGGGGTCCAGCCCCTGCGCGCTGGCCTGGCGGGTGAGGTCGTCCCAATAGACGCGCGGGAACAGGCCCTCCCAGAGGTCGCGCGGCAGGGCGGAAGGATCGTAGGTGAAATAGCTGGGGACGCTGCGCTTGAGCAACTGCAGGCCGCGATAGTAGCTGTCGCTCTGCTCATAGATGCGCAGCATCTGGCGCAGCGCCCAGCCGTCGTGGTTGGCGCCGTCTTCCGCCTGCAGCTCGCGCAGCGCGAGATCGTACAGGGCGGCGTTCTGCAGCAGCCGCGCGCGCTGGGCATGGACGTCCTCGGCCGGCGGCGTGCTGGCGAACTCCGGGGCCTTGGGCGCCGGAGGCAGCTTCGCCAGCAACGGGTCGGGGGGGAGCTTGCTGCCCGCCCCGATCGCGCGGATGCGCTCCCGTGCCAGGTCGCCGTAATAGTAAAGCCGATAGCGTTCGGCGAGCTTCTGATACCACAGCCGCGCCTTGTTGAGGTCCTGGTCCTCCTCCGCCAACCGCGCCCGCCAGTAGATGGCCGCCGGGACCTGGTTGGAGTCGGGATAGTTGGCAACCTGTTCTTCAAAGAGCTTCTTGGCCTCCGCCGTGTCGCCCAGCCGGAAGGTGAGCCACGCCGTCTTCCAGTGGGCATAGTCGGAGAGCTTGCCTTGCGGCGCGCGCCCGTACACCTCCTGATAGAAGCGGATGGCCCCCGGCAGGTCCTTCTGCAGCAGGCGCCCATTGCCGGCGTTGATCAAGAGCTGCGAGAGCCAGGGACTCTGGGGCGCGCTCTGCCGGAGCTGGCTGAGGAGCTGGATGTAGCGGTCCGAGTGTCCCGCCATCTCCGCCAGATAGTAGAGTCGCTCGTCGTTGCCGGTGGCGCCGGCCGGGATGCGCTCCAGCACGTCGCGCGCCGGCTTGTAGCGGCGGGCGTGATACAAGGCGCCTCCGTACGCCAATTGCACGGCGGCGAGATCGGAGGCGGGGACGTCGGGCAACAGCTTCTCGTACTCGTCGGCGGCCTCGCGGTACTGGCGCGCCTGGGCCAGCAGCTCGGCCCGCGTCCGGCGCTGCGCCAGCGAAGGAGGAGGCAACGCCGCCTGCTTCCCCAGGGCCCGGAGCTGGACCTCGGCTTCGTCGGCCAGCGGGCTCAGGGGCATGTTGTAGTAGACGATCCGGAAGGCCTCGGTGGCGTGCGCGCTGTCACCCAGGGCCAGGCAGGCCCGCCCCAGCGTCAGTTCGGTGTCCGGGCGGGCGGGAGCGCGATGGGCCTCCAGCAGCGCCCGGGCTTCTTTCGGCCGGTTCAGCCCCAGCAGCGCGTCGGCCTGCAACAGCACGGCGTCGTGCAGCAGGATGGAGTCGGCATAGTGGGTGGGAAAATCCTGCAGGACCTCGACCGCCTGCGCCTGCGAGCGGTTGGCGGCCAAGGCGCTGGCCAGAAGATAGTCCACGTAGTCGCCGACGACGCCGGCGTGAGTCCGGGCTTGGCGCAGCGGGTCGATGGCAGGGCCGTACTCGCCATCCAGCGTGTGGGCATAGCCGATGGCCAGCCAGGCCAGCGCGCCCGCTTCGTCGGCTGGGTGGCGGGTGGCGTAGGCCTCCACTCCCTGGTAGGCGGCGCGGCTGCGGCCCGCCAGCAGCTGTGCGGCCATGGGCCTCAGGTCGGCCGAGGCCACGAAGGCCTGCTGCGCCTGCTGGGCTCGCGGGGAAAGCGGAGCCTTGGGCGCGCTCTTCTTCCGCGGAGCTTTCCGGAAGGGGTGCTTCCGGGGAGCGGGCGCCGCCGGCGCGGGCGTCTCCGGCGGCTGTTGCGCCGGCGCGCCCAAGGGCAGGCAGGCAAGACCGAGGATCACGAGGACGAGTAGGGCCTGGCGGACGGACACGGTGTGATCAGATTACCCCGGGAAGCTGCTCCCCAGCACGGATTCGTCGTTGTCCGCCAGGATGCGGATGATGGCCTGGCGAAAGTAATCGCCCGAGGCGGCGGGCGTGTTGCCGTAGCGCTTCTCGTAGGCCGCCCGGCTCTTGTCGATGTCTTCCTTCAGCCGCTCGTAGAGATCTTTGTGGGTGCGTCCCTCCGCCACTTTGCCCTGGTTGTACAGCTTCAATTCGTCCACCAGCAGCTTGGCGAACTTCTTGGCCTTCTTATGGACCTCTTCGTGTTCCGCCGGGATCTCAGGCGCCACCGCCGGCGGAGGCGGAGCCGGCGCTTCTTCCGCCTTTTCCACCCGCTCCGGTTCCGCATCGGCCTTCTCTGCCGCCGGGCCCGCCTTGCGCGCGCTCACCAGCTCCAGCCAATGCCCGGCGCTGCGCACCAGTAGCTGCACCGCCGCGTGCTCCAGCTTGCCGCCCTGGGAGCCGGCGTCGGCATACACCACGGCCGGGACCTTGTCCCGCACCAGCAGCGGAACCACCAGGGCGTTGCCGTCGGCGGGATTGCCGACAGACTCGATGAAGCCGGGGTCGAACTCCGCGGCCGCGGCGGCGGCCGGGGTGCGCTCCTGCATAGCGCGCGCGGTCAGCCCCTGGCCGGCGTCCAGGCTCACCTTCTTGATGGCGTCCTCGTCCTCGAAGCCGCGCGACTCCCAGCCCGTGGCGGTGTTGCCGCGCACCACGAACAGGGCCACGCGGCCGCTGAACTTGGCGGCGCCGTTCAGCAGCGCGCGCAGGATGTCGGCCTGCGTGGAGCCGTCCTCGATGGAAGCCACGCTGGACTCCAGCACCGCCGTTGCCGGCGGCTCCTCGACCAGCAGCGGCGCCATCTCCTCGAGCACGCGCTTCACCACCTCCGCGCGCAGCTCTCCCACGCGCTGGTCGAAGATCTCGTTCACCACACGCTCAACTTGCTCTGCGACCGCCTTGGGATCAGCCATAACTGGGAAACGCCCGGGAGTCCGGGAGGGGTTCGGGGGTCTCCTCCCCGCCGCGATTATATGGGGTCTGTAGGACCTGTCAACCGGGGCCGCCTTCCGCCTCGCCCGCGGGGTGGGGTCTCAGTTTCAGAAGAAGCGATTCGGGAAGAGCGGCTTCTTTCTGAACACCCGAAACAGGATGGCAACCACTGCCCCGATCAGGACTGCCCCCAGCAAGAAGAACTTGGCGATAGGGAGCCCTACCAGCGCCAAGACCACAAAGCCAATCGTCACGATTATGGCG
>DASPRL010000257.1 GCA_035624475.1 Terriglobales bacterium | reverse complement strand
CCATCCATGTTCATCGACGAAGCGCGAATCCGGGTGAAGGCGGGAAACGGGGGCAACGGCTGCGTGGCCTTCCGGCGGGAGAAGTTCGTGCCCCGGGGCGGCCCTTCGGGCGGCGACGGCGGCAAGGGCGGCGACGTGGTCCTGGAAGCCAGCGAGAGCCACAACACCCTGGTGCACTTCCGCTTCAACCCCGAGCACAAAGCGGAGCGCGGGCGCCACGGCGAGGGCTCCAACAAGACCGGGCGCGAGGGCGCCGACGCGGTGCTCAAGGTCCCGGTGGGCACCATCCTCTACGACGAGGAGACGGGGGAGAAGGTGCACGACTTCGCGCAGCCGGGAGAGCGGCGGGTGATCGCGCGCGGGGGGCGCGGCGGCCGCGGCAACGCGCGTTTCGCCACCTCCACCCACCAGGCGCCGCGCGAGGCTGAGCCCGGGCGCGCGGGCGAGGAGCGCAGCTACCGCCTGGAACTCAAGCTGCTCGCCGACGTCGGGCTGGTGGGCTATCCCAACGTGGGCAAGAGCACGCTGATCTCGCGCATCTCGGCGGCGCGCCCCAAGATCGCCGACTATCCCTTCACCACGCTGGAGCCCAACCTGGGCGTGGCGGTGATGGGGAAAGCGCCCGCGGAGCGCAGCTTCGTGGTGGCCGACATCCCCGGGCTGATCGAGGGCGCGCACCAGGGCGCGGGCTTGGGCACGCAGTTCCTGCGGCACATCGAGCGCACGCGCCTGCTGGCGCATTTGATCGATGTTTCGGACGCCAGCGGCCGGCCCGACCCGGTCGAGGACTTCAAAGTCATCATGAGCGAACTGGAGAGCTTCGGCGCCGGGTTGGAAGAGAAGCCCATGCTGGTGGTGGCGGCGAAGATGGATGTGGCCAACAAGAAGAAGCTGAGCGCGCTGCGGCAGTTCTGCCGGCGCAAGAAGCTGGCGCTCTATCCCATCTCGGCGGTGACCGGCGAGGGCGTGGAGAAACTGAAGCACGCGCTGGGCGAGGCGGTGGAGAAGATCCGGCGGCGGGAGCAGAAGGCAGCCGCCAGCCATCAGCCGTCCGCGGTCAGGTGAGTGAGCGGGAGGCCTCGAGAACCTGTGCTGTCCCGGTCGCGAGCCCTCCCAACAAGGGATGCCCGCCACCGGCTGCAAGGAGTAGCCTGCCTAGCGTTCCTCTCCTGAACCAACTCTGAAGAATCTGGAGGCCCATCATGTGGCCGTGCGGAAAGATCCTTGTCGCTCGGCGGAAGAGCATCTGGCCAGGCCTGTTCATGGTCCTGGCGGCACTTCTGCTGTTGGGGGCGGCCTGTGCTGAGGCGCAAGGGCCGCGCGTCCCTTCCCGCGCGCGGCCGGAACTGGTGCCGCAGACGGGCCACTCTGAGTCGCCGTTCGTCCTGGTGTTCAGCCCCGATGGCCGCCTGCTCGCCTCCGCAGGTTCCGACCACACCATCAAGCTCTGGGACGTGAGCAGCGGACGCGAATTGCGGAGCTTGAGCGACCCAGACGGCGGTGTCTATACCCTGGCCATCAGTCGCGATGGACGCTGGCTCGCGTCAGGCGGAGACTCCGACACCGTCAAGCTGTGGAACGTGGCTACGGGACAGAAGGTGCGGACCTTTGCGACGGGGATGGCCGCCGCCGTCGCCTTTAGCCCCGACGGGCGCCGGCTGGCCTGCGGCAGCCGGAGCAACAGGATAATCACGGTGTGGGACCTGGCCAGTGGCCGCGAACTTCGCGCTTTCGCCGTGGGGGGGCCTGCCGATCTTGTGACCGCAATCGCCTTCAGCCCTCACGGGGGCTGGGCGGCGACTGCCGGCAGGGACAAGACCATCAAGCTTTGGGAGATGGCGAGCGGCCGCGAAGTGCGTTCGCTGAGCGGCCACACCCGGCTCGTTGGTCATCTGGCCTTCAGTCCCGACAGCCGGTTGCTGGTCTCGGGCAGCGACGACAGGACGCTCAAGCTGTGGGACGTGGCGACCGGCGAGGAAGTGCGCACTTTCAGCGGGCATACAGGGATGATCACGGCGGTGGCCTTCAGCTCCGATGGCCGCCGGCTGGCCTCCGGCAGCGAAGACAAGACCGTCAAGCTGTGGGAGGTTGCGAACGGCCGCGAGGAGCGCACGCTCACGTGGCGCTCGCGGAGCTCGAGCAGCGACTTCGTCAATGCCGTAGCCTTCAGCCCGGACGGCCGCTGGCTGGCCTCCGCCTCAGGACTCGATCCCTTCTTCCGCCTCTGGGAGGTGAGCAGCGGGCGCGAAGTGTCAGCATCCCGGGACACGATTGCGCCCATCGACGGCGTAGCCTTCAGTCCTGACGGCCGTTGGCTCGCGTCGGGAAACCGGGGATTTGCTGCTGACTCCTCAATAGCGCTCTGGGACTTGGCCAGCGGGCGCCTGCTGCGCTCACTGCGCTCCGACTATCTGGAAGCCTTTCCTGTGTTCAGCACAGACAGCCGCTGGTTGGCCGCGCTCCATAGCCGGGAAGTCAAGCTATGGGAAGTCACGACGGGGCGCGAGATGCCCGACCTTCGCGGCCACACGGACGATCTCAGGGCGGTGGCATTCAGCCCTGACGGTCACTGGCTGGCCTCAGGAGGCGACGACCAGAGCATCAGGTTCTGGGAGACGGGCACATGGAAGATGGTGCGAACGCTAACCGGCCACGCCGATTTGATCTCCGGCTTGGCCTTCAGCGCCGACGGACGCTGGCTGGCTTCGGCAAGTTACGACAAGACGATACGGCTCTGGGAAGTAGCTACTGGGAACCAGGTGCGCACCCTGACGGGCCACTCGGGTGCTGTTGTTGAGGTGGCGTTCAGTCCGGACGGCCGCTGGCTCGCCTCGGCCAGCCTCGACAAGACCATCAAGGTGTGGGACCTGGCTAGCGGGGCCACCCTGCTCACCTTGGGCGGGACCGGCGAGCTTCGTTGCCCGGTCTTCAGCCCGGACGGTCGCTGGCTGGCCTACGCCGCCAGCGACGATCGCAGCGTCAAACTCTGGGAGGTGGCGACCCGACGGGAGGGCCGCGCCTTGGGAGAGGGCCGCGTGGACTCTTGCCCGGTTTTCAGCCCGGATGGCCGAGAACTGAGCGTCGGCACCCTCGAAGGAGGCACGCAGATCTGGGATCCCGCGACGGGGGAACTGCTGGCCACGCTCGTGGCCAGCGGTGGCGACTGGTTGGCGTTCGCGCCCGACGGTCTGTTCGATGGCACGCCGGCGGCATGGCAGAAGATCCTCTGGCGATTCAACGGCAACACCTTCGATGTGGCGCCGGTGGAGACCTTCTTCCGCGAGTTCTACTACCCGGGGCTGCTGGCCGACATCCTGGCGGGCAAGCGGCCCAAGGCCAAGACCGACATCGCTGCGATCGACCGGCGGCAGCCG
>DASPRL010000256.1 GCA_035624475.1 Terriglobales bacterium | reverse complement strand
CATGGCGGGGCGGCCGTCCTCGGTGATCTTCTGCCAGGTCTCGCCGGCGTCGTCGGAGCGGTAGAAGCCAAGGTTCTTTCCGGACTGGTAACTGCTGGGGCGGGTGGTGGAAAAGGCGGCGTAGAGGCGGCTGGGCCGGCTGGGCGCGATGGCCACGTTGACCTGCACCAGGTCGGCGGGCAGGCCCTGGGTGAGCTGGCGCCAAGTCTGGCCGCCGTCGGTGGACTTGAAGAGGCCGCCGCCGGGACCGCCGTAGGAGTTGGCGTCCTCCCACGGTCCCTGGCGCGCCTGCCACAACCCGGCGTAGAGCACGTCGGGGTTGGAAGGGTCCATCTCGATGTCGGAGCCGCCGGTGTTCTCGTCCTTGTAGAGGACCTTCTGCCAGCTCTGGCCGCCGTCGGTGGAGCGGAAGATGCCGCGCTCGGCATTGGGACCGTAGGGATGTCCGAGCACGGCGGCGAAGAGGCGGTTGGGATCGCGCGGGTCCACCGCCAGCGCCGGGATCTGCTGGCCGTCGCGCAGCCCGGGCATGTGGGTCCAGGTCTTGCCGGCGTCGCTGGACTTGTAGATGCCGTCGCCCACGGAGAGGTCGGGGCGCTGCAGGCCCTCGCCGCTGGCCACGTAGACGATGTTGGGGTCGGAGGGGGCCACGGCGATGGCGCCGATGGACTGCGTAGGCTGGTCGTCGAAGATGGGCGTCCAGGTGCGGCCGTAGTCGTCGCTCTTCCACACTCCGCCGTTGCACACCCCGATGTAGAAGACGTTGGGCTGGCTGGGGACGCCGGCGACCGCGCGGGTGCGCCCGCCGCGGAAGGGCCCGACCATGCGCCAGCGCATCTCCTGGTACATGCTCGAGGGGACCTGCTGGGCGGCGAGGGTGGAGACGGCGAGGAAGAGAAGAACCAGCAGGCGAGTAGCAGTCCGATTCATGGGGACCTCACAGGCTTCCGGCGGGAAAGAATAACAGTAGCTAGTAGCTGGTAGCTAGTAGCTGGGAATCAGGAGTCAGGGGAGAGGCGTCCGCGCCTGGGCCCCTGTCATTCTCTTGCCGAGCGAAGCGCGGGGGGAGAATCTGAGGACAGCGCTGGCGCTACCAGGGCGGTGGGGCAGGCGGTGCCGTCAGATCCTCCGCTCGGCTTCGCCTCGCGAAGGATGACATCGCAGACGAAGCCCCTCAGCGCCCGCGCGCCGGGTCCGGGGGCGGCTGCATCTCGCCGATGATGCCGCCGTGGCAGGACTCGCACTGCACCTTGCCCTCGATGTTGTTCAGGTGCTGCTGCACCTGGATGGCGGTGGGGCTCTTGCCGGCGTCGGAGTTCTGGCGCTCGGCCCAGCCCAGCAGCGCGTCCAGCAGCTCCATCTGGCGGGTGAGCTGGGTGCGCACGGCCGCGTCCGAGGGATTCAGCTTGGCGTACTCCAGCTTGGCCAGCTCGACGCGCGCGCGCAGCGTGGCCAGTTCCTTGGTCTGGGCGGCGGCCACGTCCAGGGGGACGACCCGGACCTCCGCCAGCCGCCACATGCTGCCGGTGGGCCCGTAGGCGGACTGCGCCGGGAAGCGGTCGCCTCCCGGCGGCACCTGCGGCAGCCGGTTGCCTGGGGTCTGGGCCAGCATCAGGACGGCGAGAAGAGAGAGGAGCAGGGGAACGATAGCCTTGCGCATACGCACCTCCCGGGGACAGCTTGCGTACCACGCTGCCTGTCATGATGGCGGGAGGGCGGGCGCGGAACAAGTGCACAGCGCACGCGGCCGTGTGATGTAGGTTCGTCCCCGGGGCCGGAGAGCGGCGCGCCTCCTACCGGACCAGGAGCTCGCAGAGTTCGTGGACGTGGCGCAGGAGGGGCGCGTAGCCGGCGGCCAGCGCGGCCAGAGCGAAGACGAGGAAGAACACCCGCTGGCGTGCGGAAGAGGGGGAACTGCGCCGCGGCTCCCATGCCAGAAGCCGCTGCACGCGCGCCTGCAGCGCCGACTGGGTGCCGGGAACCAGGCTCATGGCCAGGTGCGGCAGCGGCGCCGGGGACGAGGCGCCCGCGATCTTAAGCAAGGCCGAGGCCAGATCCAGAGCGCCGGAGGGATCCGTGACCGCGGCATCGTCGGCCTCCAGCTCCGCCGCCTGCATCCAGCTCCGCTCCAACCCGGAGAGGAAGGGAAAGCGAGCGGCCCGCAGCCCCAGCTTCTTGAGATTGTCGCGGAAGCGAGCGTGGGCCAGCTCATGGCGCACCGCCACCCGCATCTCATTCTCGTCCAGCAGGCGCACCGCCTGCTCCGAGATCAGCAGCTTGGGCCGATGGATGCCTGCCACCACGAACAGGGGCTTCGCGGAGACCACTTCCACCGCGCCCGCGCCGGCGTCCCCCACCCGCCGCCGGGCGCCGGACTTCGGACACGATGCCACGAAGCGGGCCGTCTGCCAGGAGGCGAGCAGTGCCGAGACCGCTCCCAAGGCGACGATCAGCAGGCCCGCGCTCGCCAGCGCGATCCCGGGGATTCCGAACCGTTCGTCCGTGCTCTGAGGTTCCAGACCAACAAACGCCGGGACGACGAAGGCCGCCACGAAGAGCACGGCGCCGGCCGGAGGAAGCGCACGCAGGCCGTACAGCAGAGAGGCGCTCCAGGCGGCCGCGCGCCGGCCCAGCAACCGCCAGGCGCCGGCCACGCCCAGCGACAGCAAGACGTAGGCGAGGAAGAAGGCCGCCGACGACAGCAGCGCGCCGCGCAGGAGATAGCTCATGGCTGCTTCCTCCGGCGCAGTTGCTGGCGCTTGCGCTCGACCGCGCGCCGCAGTTCCTCGAGCAGGGCCGGATCGTGCTCGGTGACGGCGTCCACCAGGAACGAGACCGGCAAGGAAGGATCGGCCGCGGTCTGCAGCAGATCGTGAAGATCGTTCCCCAGGACCGCCCGGTAGAGGTCGCGTTCCCCCTGCTTCAGGCGGTAGCGGAAGGCGCGGCTGAGGGCGTCCGGGGAGCGGTCGAGGAAGCCCTTCTTGTAGAGGCGGTCCAGGGTGGTCATCACCGTGGTGTAGGCGGCGTCGACCTGGGCGGAACCCAGCAATTCGCGCACCGTGGCATCCCGGCGCTGGGACAACAGGCCCAGCAGCCGGGTCTCCAAAGGACCGAGCTGCGGGTGCCGGCCGGCGGATTGCCTGATCCAACCCATGAAGCCGTTCTCCGAAAAGAGTCTCAGCTTACGCCTCCGGGCTCCATACAGCAAACGCAGCGAGAACTGCAAGGACCGCGCCGGTAGCTGGTTGGTGATGCCAGGCAGGGGTCGCTCCTCCTTCTCCCTACTAGGGTGGTAGTAGCGCTTGCCGGTGGACTACGGTTGTCGGCCGATTATTTTTCGTTCAGCCCGCTTCGGTCGCCGCCGAGGGCTAGGAGAAAGCAGAACCTATGGCAAGAAGAGTGCGGATCGCGATGGTGATTGCGTGCGTAGCGCTGGCCGGGCTCAGGGCCCAGGGGCAGGAGTTCCGCGGCAGCCTGGCGGGCACGGTCGAGGACACCAGCGGCGCGCGCATCGCCAAGGCGCGGGTGACGCTGGCGCAGCCCGGCACCGCTTTCGAACGCACCGCCACCACCGACGCCGCCGGGGAATTCCACTTCCCCGCACTGGCCCCCGGCAACTACCAGGTGAGCGTGGACGCCGCCGGTTTCGCGCCGGTGGCGATGGACGTGAGCGTGCCGGTGAGCTCCGCGGCCAGCGTGCGCTTCACACTCAAGCCGCAACCGGTGAAGGAAGAGGTGCGGGTGGAGGGCCAGGGCGCGTCCATGGCCTCGCAGCCCATCGACCTGACCTCCAGCGTGGAGAAGACGGTCATCACCCGCCAGGACTTGGGAGAGATCCCGCTGGCGGCGCGCAGCTTCGCCAACGTCGCCTACCTGAGCCCCATGACCGAGCCGGTGGAGCCCTCCGATCCCACCAAGGCGCGCATCACCGCGGTCTCGTTCGGGGGCAGCTCGGGCCTGAACGTGGACCTGTCGGTGGACGGCGGCGACAACAACGACGACTGGATCGGGGGCTTTCTGCAGAACTACTCGCCCGACGCGCTCGACCAGTTTGTGGTGCGCACGGCGCAGTTCGACGCCGACACTTCGCGCACCAACGGCGGCTCGGTGATCCTAAGCACCAAGCGCGGGACCGACACCTGGCACGGCCTGGCGGCCCTCTACTTCCGCGACACCGCGCTCAACGCGCGCAATCCCCTCGACAACCCCGAGCCCGCGCCCAAGCAGCCCTTCGGACGGCAGAATTTCGTCTTCAACCTGGGAGGACCGCTGCAGAAGGGGAAGGTGTGGGTGTTCGGGTCGTTCGAGTACGTGCGCGAAAACGCCAGCATCGCCTACAGCGCTTTCAGCCAGAATGAGTTCCAGGCGCTGGCGCAACTGGCGGGGCTGGGTCTGGTGCCGGGGGTGCCCTCCATCGCCGTGCCCACCTCGGTGCCGGTGCCCTTCCGCGACGCGATCTTCACCAGCCGGCTCGACTGGCAGCAGTCGCCGCGCACGCAGTGGTTCCTGCGCGGCTCTTTCGACCTGAACCACACCGACGACAACCTGCTGCAGCAGGGCGCGCTGCCCTCCACCGGCGCCAACACCACGACCGACTACTGGAGCGTCCTGCTGGGGCAGACGCACCAGTTCTCCGACACCTGGATCGGGGCGCTGACGCTGCAGGCCAACAGCCTGCACCTCACCCAGCGGCGCACCTCCGACCTGGGCTTCGCCTACTCGTTTCCCTTCAGCGTCAACTTCCTGACCACCTCGGCCTTCGAGACCTTCGGCGATCAGCAGTTCGCCACCCCCATCACCGCCTTCCCCGTGCTGCGCGACCAGCAGAAGTACCAGGCGCGCTACGACGTGAGCCACGCCAGCGGACATCACACCACCAAGTTCGGGATCAACTTCGTGCACGAGCCGGTGATGGGAGGAGCGCTCACGGGCACGGCGGAGAAGCTCTACGAGTTCCCCGAGGACCCCAGCTTCTACCTGAGCAACCTGGCAGCGTTTGCGGTCATCAGCCTGTGCGATCCGTCCCTGGGGCCGTGCCCGGACTCCAGCTTCACCCCGGCAGGCGACGGCCGCTTCGCGCAGAACGTGCAGCGGCTCGGGCTCTACGTGCAGGACTCGTGGCGTGTGTGGCCGTCGTTCACGCTGAACTACGGCCTGCGCTACGACACCACCTGGGGGCTGTTCCGTGCCGAAGGGCGGCTGCAGGACCAGAACCCGGCCTTCCTCACGCTGCAGGCGCTGAGCATCCCTCTGGTGAACGGCATCCCGCACGACTACCACGCCGCTTTCGCGCCCCGGCTGGGCTTTGCCTGGTCGCCGGGGCAGGCGGGGAACACGGTGGTCCGCGGCGGCATCGGGCTCTACTACAACGACCTGGCCCAGAACGGCTGGGTGGACGCCTTCACCGCGGTCAACGCGCCGCCGCTGCCCTGCCAGGTGATCCTGCCGGTGGAAGATCCCGGCTGCATCCCGCCGGGCGGCCAGGGAGCACTCATTGATCCGAACTACAAGACGCCCTACGCGCTGCAGGTGAGCTTCGGGGTGGAGCACGCCTTCGGCCGGGACTGGAAACTCGACGTCCATTACGTGCACCAGCAGGGAGTACACCAGTACCGGCGCTATGAGTACGCGGGCGGAGTCACGCTGAACTCGCCCACCTTCCCGGGGATGGAGCCCAACGTCTCCCTGTTCAAGACGGACAACCGCTCGCGCTATGATGGCATGACCATCATGGTGCAGCACCGGCTGAGCCACCGCTTCGAACTGACCGCGCACTACACCCTGGCCTCGGCCGCCACCTGGGGCGCGGTGGTGGGCGAATTGTTCGACTACGTGAACGGAGTGAGCGACGTGCGCGATCCTTTCGGCCCCGGCGACTACGGTCCCTCGGGCGAGGACGTGCGCCACCGCTTCGTGCTGGCGGGCGTGCTGCAACTGCCCTACCGCTTCGAATTGAGCACGCTGATGCAGATCGAGAGCGCGCGCCCCTTCACCATCGGCACGCCGGTGGACGTGAACGGCGACGGCATCGAGGGCAATGACCGCGCCGTGGTCAACGGGGTGCAGACCACGCTCGACCAGTTCCGCGGCAAGGCTTTCGCGCAGGTGGACCTGCGGCTGAGCCGCGACTTCGAGTTCGCCTCCGAGCGGGTGCACCTGCGCCCCTTCGTCGAGTTCTTCAACCTGCTCAACCGGGCCAACCCGGGCAACAACTACGCCGGCGACATTTCCGCCCTGCCCCTGCCGGTGAACGATCTCTTCAACGCCACCGCCTTCTGCCTGAACGCCGCCTGCACCCTCACCCAGCCCATCACCAACGTCAACCAGTTGCGCTTCCCCGCGGGCGCGCTGGGAGACTTCTTCGGGCCGGGGACCACGGTGGGCATCCCCTTCGCCGCGCAGTTCGGAGCAAGGCTGACGTTCTGAGCTGTGGACGGGACGCGGGTCCCTACGGCACCGCCGCGTCGCCACGCCAGGAGAGTCATTTGAAGAGTTGGCGCATCGGCATTCTGATGACGGTCGCCCTACTCTCGAGCAGGGTGGTGGCGCAGGATCCCGCGGCGAGTCCGCCGCCCTGGATGGCGGAGTACGGGTACAAGATTCAGGACGTGGCCGAGTTCCGGCTTAGCGGCGCCGGCGGCGTGCCCGAGGTGCCGATCATCACGGCGAAGGTCCAGGGCAGTCCGGAGCTGCTCATCTTCGACACTGGCACCGCCGGCTACGGCTCGCTGGATGCCGGAGAGATCGCCCGTCTGGGGCTCCCAGTCAAGGGCTGGGAAACCTGGCTGGACTCTTCGGGAAAGCCTATGGCCAAGATCCCGACCGCGGTCGCCGGCAGCCTGGAGTTTGGGCCGATCCATCTGAGCGGCGTGGAGATCGTCGGCATGGGCCCGGAGAGCGTCATGGGCAAGCGCGAGGGCTTCGTCGGCACCCTAGGATGGTGGAGCCTGCGCGAGTACCGCGTCACTCTGGACTACGCACATCACACCCTGGCCTTGTCGCGTTCGCCGCTGCCGCCCGGGATCAAGAGTTGCGCTACCCGGCATGTGGCCCGCTTTGTCTCTCCGCACGCCCTGGACGGGTTGGTCCTGGTGGAAGGCGAGGTGGACGGCAAGCCCATCTATGTCCAGGTGGACACGGGCAAGAGCAGCACCGTGATCGATCCCAAGCTGCAGGCGCTGCGGCACTACAAAGAAGAGAGGTCGGGCTACCTGCTGGAGGGCATCCGCGTGGGGCCCTTCGAGGTGCGCAGCCGCTTCGGCCGGGTGTTCTCCGGCTTTGACAGCTTCAGCCGGGGAATGGACAAGCCGGTGTATGTAGGGCTGGGCTCGGACTTCCTCGAGAATTACCTGGTCACCATCGACTACCCGCACCGGCTGCTGGTGCTGGAAGAGAAGTCCTGCGGATCGACGGCATCCTCCGGCTCCGCGCGCTGAGCTCTTTCTGTCTGGCTTCTCCTCTGTGGTAAAAAGGGGGAGGCGAGTCGGCCAGGAATGAACGTAGCCATCTTCGGCGGGACGTTTGA
>DASPRL010000255.1 GCA_035624475.1 Terriglobales bacterium | reverse complement strand
CGAAGGACCTGGTGTTTTCCCCTGGTTGTTAAGAAAGGGTCGCCGGAAGAAATCCGACGCGGGGTCCTTCGACTCGCGATGCCCTGCGGGCCAGCCGCAGGGCATCGCTCGCTCAGGATGACAACCAACAAGGCGCGGTGACCCGGAAACGATTTAGGATTGAGAGGTGGACGATTGCCCGCCCGGGGCGCCCGCCCTAGGCTCGCTCGCAGGAGGACGATCCTCATGCGCTGCACTGCTTCCTGCATCCTGCTGACGTTCCTGCTCGCCCTGGCGCCCGCCGCCTCCGCCCGCCAGGCCCCGGCCCCGCCGGAGGATCCGGTGGGCGTGGCCATCGGCCACATCCGCAACCTGGAGTACGCCCAGGCCCGCCGCCAGCTCGAGGCCTGGGTGGGGGAGCATCCCGACGACCTGCGCGCCTGGAACTACCTCGCCGTGGCCATCCTCTACCGCGAGATGTTCGAGCGCGGCGTGCTCGAAGCCAAGGTCTACGGCCAGGGCGGCGAGGTCTTCCAGCCCTCCAAGGTGGAAGTCTCGCCCGGCTTCCAGGAGGAGCTGTTCCGCGTGCTCGACCAGGCGCAGCAGCTCGCCCAGGCGCGCCTCGACAGCGATCCCCAGGACAAGGAGGCCATGTACTGGCTGGGAGTGACGCACGGCACCCGCGCCACCTACCACTTCGCCCTGCGCAAAGAGTACGGCCCGGCACTGCACGAGGCCAAGGACGCCTTCGACCTGCACGAGCGTCTGCTCAAGATGGATCCCAACTTCACCGACGCTTACCTGATCGTGGGGGTACAGCACTACGTGGTGGGCAGCCTGCCCTGGTTCTGGAAGCTGATGGCGGCGCTCACCGGGCGGCATGGCAGCCGCAAGGAAGGCCTGGCGGAGGTGAAGCGAGCCGCCGAGCAGGGGCACTTCGCCCGCGAGGACGCGCAGTTGATGCTCGGCGTCCTCTACCAGCGCGAGAAGATGCTGCCGGAAGCGCTGGCCGTCTTCCAGGAGATGGCCGCGGCCTCGCCGCGCAACTACCTGCTGCCCCAGGAGGTGGCGTCGCTCGACGAGCAGATGGGCGACTGGGCCGCCGCCGCCCAGGTCTACGACTCCATGCTGTCGAGATACCGCGCGCAGGAGCCCAACTTCGATAAGCTGCCGCCGGCCCGCCTCTTCTACCTGGCGGGCATGGCGCAGCGCCACCTTGAGCACGACCCGGCCGCGCTGGCGCTCTTTGCCGAGGGCGCCGCACTTCCCGGCTCGAGCATCTACATCTACCGCTGCGATTTGCAGGCCGCCGAGCTGGACGCCCTCAACCACCGCGACCAGGAGGCCCGCCGGCGCTACCAGCGCGTCGCCGATTCCGTCCCCCAGACCGACGAGGGCAAGCTCGCCCGCAGAGCGCTGAAGAAACTCGAGGAAGATTAACCACAGAGGACACAGAGAGCACAGAGGAAAACCATCTTCAAGAAGGCGTCATCCTGAGCAGCTTTCGCTGCGAAGGATCCCGCGCGCAGCACGAAGAACCTCCGTTGATGTCATCCTTCGCGAGGCGAAGCCGAGCGGAGGATCTGACGAGGATCGTCTGCACAACCCCTGTGGTGGCGAAGGCGATGTCGTCAGATCCTCCCGCCTCCCTTCGGTCGGCGGAAGGATGACACTCCCAGGAGAGCTTTGCCTTTTGCCTTTTTACTTTTGCCTTGCTCCTCGGCTATCATCCCCGCGCATTTGACAGGAGGATGACCATGGCCGCTTCCAACGACAAGGCTCTGCGCGCGGCGCTGGTGCTGGTGGGGTTGATCTTCGTCTTCGGCATCTACCCGCTGATGCAGGTGTGGCCGGCGGGCTGGCGCTGGATCCCCAATCAGCCCGAGTACGAGCAGATGATCCTGGGCATCTACGCCACCCTGGGGGTCTTCCTGCTGCTGGCGTCGCGCGCTCCCCGCAAGCACCTCAGCCTGATCTGGTTCACGGTGTGGTCGAGCGTGGTGCACGGCGGCATCATGGCCTGGCACGCCTTCCAGCACGTGGAGGAGCGCGGCCACCTGTGGGGCGACGTCGCCGCCCTCTTCCTGGTGGCCATCCTGCTGGGCGCGCTCACCCCGCGCGGCGCCGCCGCGCAGGGCTAGAAAAGTGGCGGGCGGAATCGGTTCCCGCCCGTCTGACGTCCGCTCTACACCTGGGGCGCCACGTAGCGCACCGCCTTCAGCTTGGAGAGCGCCTCCAGCTTCTCCGCCGTGAGCCTCCCGATCACCAGGCTGGAACTCTGGGGATCGAGCACCACCTCGAAGCCCAGGGCCTTGAGCTGGGCCAGCGCCTCGGGCGTCTTGTCGGTCAGCCAGACCTGCAGCAGCAGCTTGGAGGCGGGCGTGGCGCCACATCCGCTCTTGCCGCTCTTCAGGCACGCCACCGCCGCCTGCAGCGTGGGGTGGAGCTTGGCAGCCGGCTGGTCGGCGCGCCCTTCCACCGTGGTGGTGTTGGTCAGGGGAGGCGCGGCCGGCGCCTGCCTCGGCGCATAGCCGCCCATGCCGCGACTCTTGACCGGCGCGGCGCGCAGCGCGTAGACGGTGCTGCCGCTTGCCACCGCCTCGTCCTTGTCCTCCCCAAAGACGCCCTGGTAGCTGACGCCCTCCGGCATCTCCACCGGCACCTGCACGGTGCGCGGCTGGCCGCCGTCGGTCACGGTCATCTCTTCCACCGCGACGAACGAGGTGAATTGGGTCATCAGGCGGAACTGCAGGCCCAGCCCGGTGATGGCCTGCTGCAGCTCGGCCTTCATGTTGCCGCCCTGCAAGCCCACCCAGTCCTGGGACATGAGGGCGTCGATGCGCTGCCGCGCCCACAGCGTGGCCAGCACGTCGTGGCCGGGCTCGTCCGCCGGCAGCGTGACCTGGATGTCGCGCTCGTAGGGCTGACCGGCGCGCGTGCCGTGCAGCCGGATGGTGCCCCGCGCCGGCCCCGCGTAGCGCCCGGTCACGATCACCGGCTTGGCGCCGAACAGGTCGGGGATGCGCTCCGGCTGGGTCATGGTCACGGGCAGCCCGCCCCAGTCGATGGAGATGTCGGTGAGCAGGGGCGTGCGCACCCGCTCGAACAGGCGCGCGACCACGGGGTCGGCGTCGCGCTCCAGGGTGACGTACTCGGCCTCGCCGCGCCCCGCCGCCGCCATCTTGTCGATGAGGAAGCGGTTCACCGAGCTGCCGATGCCGAGGGTGAAGACGCGGGCGTTGGGATGCTTCTGCACCTCGCCGATGATCTCCATGTCGTTGCCCACGTAGCCGTCGGTGAAGAACAGCACCACCCGCAGGTGGTCCTGGGAGTCGCTGGGGTCCATGGAGGCGCGGATGGCCTTCATCATCTCGGTGCCGCCGCCGCCGGTGAGGTTGGCCAGCAGGGCGCGCGCGCGCGCCAGGTTCTTCTCCGAGGCCGGCACCGGCTCGTCGAAGAGGATCTGGGTGTTGCCGGCGAAGGTGATGATGTTGAAGGTGTCCTGCGGGTGCAGGTGAGCGAGCGCCAGCTCCACCAGCTTCTTCGATTTCTCCAGCGGGAAGCCGTACTGCGAGCCCGAGGTGTCGATCACGAAGACGATCTCGCGGGGAGTGACGTCGGATTCCGCCACCCGGTCCGGCGGCTGCAGGATGAGCGCGAAGAAGCCCCCGTTCTTGCCCTTGTGGGTGAGCAGCGCGTCCTGGATCTTCCCCGAGGCCACGTCGTACTGCAGGATGAAGTCCTTGTTGGGGATGACCGCCTGGTCCTCCAGCCGGATGACGGCGGTCGCGGCCCCGGTGCGCTGGCTCGCGATCTTATGGGTGGTGCAGCGGAAGTTCTGGATGGGGACGCCGGCGTCGAGCCTGACCTCGATGGAGATGTCGTGGCCGGCGCGCGTGCCGGGAGGCGTGACCGGCGGGGTGATGCGCGAGGCGTCGGGAACTCGGGTGGTGTCGGGCGCCCAGCCGCCGCCCTGCT
>DASPRL010000254.1 GCA_035624475.1 Terriglobales bacterium | reverse complement strand
TGGGTGGAGACGCCCTGCACGGTCTCGGCGCCCAGCAGCTTGAGGTCGAAGGTGCGGGCCAGCTCGTGGCCGCGCCCCCCGAAGCCCAGCACCAGGAAGCTCTCCACGTCGGCCTTGTTCTTGCCGGTGTCGTAGACGGTGACCTGGTCGATCTTGGGCTGGTAGAGCTGCAGCTTGCTGTCGGCGAAGAGCAAGGACTTGCGGTCGGGCTCGGTGATGTCGGCGGCCATCTGCAGCTTCTCGCCCTGGCGGCGGAAGTAGATGGTGCCCTTCTGCACGTCGGTCTCGTCCACGACTTTCTGGTACTGGTCCCAGGAGAAGTCGGCCTGGGCGCTGCGGAAGTCGGCGGCGGCCTGGTCCATGCGGGTGAGCACGGCTTCCAGGTTCTGCTGGGCGGCCAGCCGCGCCGGCCAGGCCAGCAGCAGGCATCCCACCAGCAGGAGCGACGCGCGCACCAAGCCAGATTCTCTCACCGATCTGCTCTCCCCCCGGGGGCGGCTACTGCCGCTGCACCCACACCTTGTAGGCCACCAGTTTGCCGTGGTCGAGCACCTTCTCGAAGCGGGTGATCTCCACCTCGCCGGAGATGGGCTCGATCACGCGCAGCAATTCCGCGTTCACGTCCTTGCCGGGGACGGCGGCGGCGTCCACCTGGTAGATGAAGCCGTCCTTGTCGGGCGAGACCAGGATCACCCCGGCAATGGGATGCGGCGCCCGCTCCACGGGTTTGTCGTTGAAGCTGATGAAGAAGGGGGCCACGAAGATGAACAGCAGGATGAGGGTGACCATCACGTCGTAGTGCAGGCTGCCGCGCGGATAGGTCCACCAGATGTAGCCGCAGAATGTCTGCCAGATCTTCTTCATGCGCCTGCTGAAAGTGTAGATTTGCTCTCCCGGTTTGGCAATCGGGGAGCCGGCGGTCTATGCTTCCACCCGGGGAGGGGAGCATGGCGGAGGGGAAGACGAAGCGGGGTTGGCTGCGCAAGACGGTGCTGGTCGTTCTGCTGCTGCTGGCGGTGCTGGCGGGGTTCGCTTACTGGCGGCCGGAGTGGGTCTCGACCGCGCTGGAGCGCGCCGGCATGCGCGCCGGCGGCATTCACAGCGAGTACGTGCAACTCGGCCCCTACCGCATCCACTACCTGGTCGCGGGCGAAGGGCGGCCGCTGGTGCTGGTGCACGGGCTGGGCGGCCGCGCCGAGGAGTGGGCGCCGCTGATGGCGGGGCTGGCCAAGCAGGGCTTCCGGGTCTACGCCCTCGACCTGCTGGGCTATGGGCGCTCCGACAAGCCCGACGTGGACTACTCCATCGAGACCGAGGTCCGCATCGTCCAGCAGTTCATGGACGCCCAGAAGCTGCAGCAGCCCGACCTGGGCGGCTGGTCCATGGGCGGATGGATCGTGCTGCAGTTGGCGGTGGAGCATCCCGGGCGGGTGCGGCGGGTGATGGTCTTCGACTCGGCCGGCATGAAGTTCACGCCCACCGTCGACCTCGGGCGGCTGCGCCCCAAGACGCCGGACGAGCTGACCGCGCTGACCGCCATCCTGTTCGCGCATCCCCCGCACCTGCCGGACTACTACGCGCGCGGCATCCTGCGGCAGATCACGCCCGGGGACTGGGTAGTGAAGCGGGCGCTGGACGACATCATCGCCGGCAAGGAGCTGCTCGACGGCAAGCTGGGGCCGGTGACCGTGCCGGTGCTCATCGTGTGGGGCAAGCAGGACGTACTCACGCCGCTCGCGGTGGGGGAGGCCATGCAGCGGGAGATGCCGCAGTCGCGCCTGGAGGTCTTCGACGACTGCGCCCACATGACTCCGCTGGAGTGCAGCGACCGCGTGGCCCCGGAGGTGGCGCGCTTCCTGGAGGCCGAGCCGCCCG
Source organism: Terriglobales bacterium (assembly GCA_035624475.1). Classification (NCBI taxonomy): domain Bacteria; kingdom Pseudomonadati; phylum Acidobacteriota; class Terriglobia; order Terriglobales; species Terriglobales bacterium. The sequence continues at coordinate 2,934 of DASPRL010000254.1, read as the reverse complement.
AGCCCGCGGGCACGCAGGAGATCCCGGCGCCGCGCCAGCGTTAGAACTTCTTCGGCGTGATGCGGTCGGCGCCGAGGTAGGGCCGCAGCACCTCGGGGATGAGCACGCTGCCGTCGGCCTGCTGGTAGTTCTCGACGATGGCAACCCAGGTGCGCCCGATGGCCAGTCCGCTGCCGTTCAGGGTGTGCACGAACTCCGACTTCCCCTTCCCCTCCGGTTTGAAACGGATGCCGGCGCGGCGCGCCTGGAAGGCCTCGCAGTTGGAGCAGGAGGAGATCTCGCGGAAGAGCTGCTGGCCGGGCAGCCAGACCTCGATATCGTAAGTCTTAGCCGAGCTGGGTCCGAGGTCGGCGGTACACAGCGCCACCACGCGGTAGTGCAGGCCGAGCTTCTGCAGCACGGTCTCGGCGTTGCGGGTGAGCTTCTCCAATTCTTCGTAGGACTGCTCGGGGCGCGCGAACTTCACCAATTCCACCTTCTGGAACTGGTGCTGGCGGATGATGCCGCGCACGTCCTTGCCGTAGGAGCCGGCCTCGCTGCGGAAGCAGGGGGTATAGGCGGTGAGCGAGATGGGCAGGCGCGCGCCCTCCAGGGTCTCGTCGCGGTAGAGGTTGGTGAGCGGGACCTCGGCGGTGGGCACCAGATAGAGCTTCTTATCGCCGTGCGGCACCTGGAAGGAATCGGCCTCGAACTTGGGCAGTTGCCCGGTGCCGTACATGGAATCGGCATTCACCATGTAGGGCGGAAGGACCTCTGTATAGCCATGCTCGCGGGTGTGCAGGTCGAGCATGAAGTTGGCCAGCGCGCGCTCGAGTTTCGCCCCCAGGTCCCAGTAGACGGCGAAGCGCGCGCCCGTGAGCTTGACCGCGCGCTCCAGATCGAGCACGCCCAGCGACTCGCCCAACTCCCAGTGCGGCTTGGGAGCGAAGTCGAAGTTGGGAGGCGCGCCCCAGCGGCGGACTTCGACGTTGTCGGCCTCGCTCTTGCCCACGGGAACGCTGGCGTGCGGCAGGTTGGGCAGGGTGGCCAGCAGGCGGCGCAGTTCGGCGTCCTGCTCGGCGGCCTGCTTTTCCAGCGCCTCGCCCTGCTCGCGCAGGGCCTTGGCCTGCTCCATGGGCGCGGCGGCGTCCTGCTTGTTCTTCTTGAGCTGCGCGATCTGCTCGGAGAGGCGGTTGCGCTCCGCCTTCAGGGTCTCAGCCTGGGTGATGAAGGCGCGGCGGCGGGCGTCGGCCTCGCTGAAGCCGGCGAGCACGGAGGCGTCCATCCCCCGCTGGCGGAGCTTCTCCTCCACCAGCGCGAGGTTCTCGCGGACGAAGCCGAGGTCGAGCATGGCAGCTAATGTAACAGTGGGCAGTGGCCAGTGGCCAGCGTGGGAAGACTGGTACACTAGGGCCGGGATGAAAACCCGCCTCCAGCGCTGGCCGGCCGTGCTGCTGGCGGTGGTGTTGCTGGCGGCCACGGGCTTCGGCGCCGCCTACAATGCCCACCCGAAGCTGGTGGTGATCATCATCCTCGACCAGTACCGCGGCGACTACCTGGCGCGCTACCAGGACCGCTTCGGGCCCGGCGGCTTCCGCCTCTTCCTCGAGCGCGGCGCCTACTTCACCGACTGCAACTACGACTACGCCACCACCCGCACCGCGCCCGGGCACTCGACCCTCATGACGGGAGCCTACGTGAACGGCCACGGCATCATCGGGAACGTGTGGTGGGACCCGGTGAAGAAGCGCGCCGTGCTGGCGGTGGCGGACGACACCGCGCACACCGTCGGCCCCGGCGGCGCCGAGGCGGGCGCGGGCTTCTCGCCGCACTACCTGGAGGCCAGCACCCTGGGCGACGAGCTGAAGCTGGCCACCGGAGGCCAGGCGCGCGTCTTCGCGCTCTCGCTCAAGAACTATGCCGCCATCCTCTCTGCCGGGCACGCCGCCGACGCCGCCTACTGGACCGACCGCAAGAACGGCGCCTGGGTCACCTCCTCCTTCTATCGCGGCGACCTGCCCGCGTGGGTGAAGGAGTTCGACCGCGACCATCCTGTCGACCAGTACCTGAAGATGGAGTGGAAGGACGGCGCGGGCAAGGTGCTGCGCGGGCCGGCCAAGGACTTCGAGGCGCTCGAGTCCACGCCCTTCGCCACCGACTACCAGCTCGACTTCGCGCGCGCGCTCATCCAGAACGAGAAGCTGGGCGAGGGTGAGGCCACCGACCTGCTGGTCATCTCCATCTCCGCCACCGACTTCCTGGGTCACGAGGTGGGTCCGGACTCGCCCCAGGTGGCGGCCATGGCGCTGGCGCTCGACCGCCAGTTGGCAGACTTCTTCAGCTTCCTGGGCCAACAGGTGGGCCTGGCCAACGTTTGGATCGCGCTGAGCGCCGACCACGGCATCGCACCCCTGCCGGCCGTGGCCGCGGAGTTCCGCCTGCCGGCGGCGGGCTACAGCGAGAAGGAGATCCAGGCCCGGGCCAACGCCGAACTTTCCGCGAAGTACTCGCCGGGGCGCCCGACCGAATACGTCAAGCTGATGGAGTGGCCCATCGCCTTCCTCTCCGAGGACGCCTTCGCCGCCGCCGGCGTGAAGGAAGCCGAGGCCGAGCGCGCCGCCGGCGAAGTACTGGCCCGGCTGGCGGGCTGGCGCGGCTACGTCACCCGCGCCCAGCAGGCGCAGGGCGAGCTGCACAACGACGAGTGGGGCCGGAAGTACGCGCACAGCTACTCCGCGCAGGCCGGGTGGTACGTCTTCGGCGAGCCCACGCCCTTCACCCTGGGTACGCCCGCGGGTACCGACCACTCCACTCCCTACAGCTACGACACTCACGTTCCGCTGGCCTTCTACGGCCTGGCCTTCCGCGCCGGAACCTACCGCACGCACGCCGAGCCGGTGGACCTGGCGGTGACGCTGGCCTCGCTGCTGGGCATCAACGCACCCACGCACGCGG
>DASPRL010000253.1 GCA_035624475.1 Terriglobales bacterium | reverse complement strand
CGCCGACGCCGAGATCGACCGCCTGCGCAACCTCATCTACATCCGCCACGTGGAGGGCGGGGAAGGCGTGGCCCAGGAAAGCCTGCAGGTGCTGTTTATGGCGCAGGCCCTGGAGCGCGCCGGCGACCACGCCAAGAACCTGGCCGAGGAGGTCTGCCACTCGGTCAGCGGCCACACCCTGCGGCACGTCTTGCGCTCCCAGAATCAGTCCTCGGAGCAGCTCTACCTGCGCTGGCTGCGGGAGCAGCAGCCGCGCCGCGCCTAGCGGCGGCCGCTCCTCCCAGTCTCGCCGGCGCCTCCGCAGCGGCGTCCCGACATCCACTCCCCGGCCTTTTACAGAGATTTCACCTCCCTGTAATCGTTCTGTAACACCCCGCAGATACAACTCACGCGACACGTTTCTTAAGGAGGAACTACGTTGATCCGGAAAATCCTGCTCCTGGCGTTCCTGATGGTGGGTGTGACGGCGGCGGCGACGGCCCAGAACCTGAACGCGGCGGGCGCGACCTTCCCCTATCCCATCTATTCCAAGTGGTTCAACGAGTATCACAATCAGCATCCCAACGTGGCCATCAACTACCAGTCCATCGGAAGCGGCGGCGGCATCCGCCAGGTGCTGGAGGGCACGGTGGACTTCGGAGCCAGCGACGGCCCCATGACCGACGAGCAACTGGGCCAGGCCAAGACCCCCATCTTCCACATCCCCACGGTGCTGGGCGCGGTGGTGCCGGCCTACAACGTGCCGGGCGTCACGGCGGACTTGCGCTTCAGCCCGGAAGTGATCGCCAACATCTGTCTGGGCAAGATCAGCAACTGGAACGACCCCGCCATCGCCAAGGACAACCCGGGGGTGAAGTTCCCCGACACGCCCATCGTGGTGGTGCACCGCTCCGACGGCAGCGGCACCAACTACATCTTCACCGACTATCTCAGCAAGGTGAGCGAGGAGTGGAAGAACCAGGTGGGCAAAGGCACCTCGGTGAAGTGGCCGGTGGGCCTGGGAGCCAAGGGCAACGAGGGCGTGGCCGGGATGATCCGGCAGCAGGAAGGCGCCTTCGGCTACGTGGAACTGATTTACGCCATCCAGAACCACATCGGGTACGGCTGGGTGAAGAACTCGGCCGGCAAGTGGGTGAAGGGCAGCCTGGACGGAGCCACCGCCGCGGCCGGCTCGGTCAAGGAGATGCCGGCGGACTTCCGGGTCTCGATCACCAACCCGCCGGGCGCGACCGCGTATCCCATCGCCAGCTTCACCTGGCTGCTGATCCCCTCCAGCTTTCAAGACCATGCCAAGGGCCAGGCGGTCGTGGACTTCCTGAACTGGATGCTGGACAAGGGCGAGCCCATGACCACGTCGCTGGACTACGCGCCGCTCCCCAAGAACGTCGCTGCCAAGGTGCGGGCGCGGATCAAGGAGATCAAGTACTGAGGGGAGACCGAACGGCAGACTGCTAGGCGGGTGACCGCGCGCTTTCGGCTCCCGGCGTCAAGACGGAAAAACTGTTGAGCTCTCAATTCGAGGAGAAGAGATGAAGGCTGCTCTGAGTATTCTCGCAACTCTGCTGCTGTCGAGCATGCTGCTGGCCCAGGCCGGGCCGGCAGCACAAGATAAACAACCCGCCGACCAGAGCCAGCCGGCCACGGTGACGGCCACACAAGTCAAGGCGCTCGAGGATGCGCTGGCAGCCCAGCAGAAGCAGATCGACGAGCAACGGCAACAGATCGAAGCCCTGCGCGAGCAGTTGGGGCAGCAGGGCACGCCGCACGTGACCGACGCCTCGCTGCACCCGCTGGGCGATTCGTCCTCGCGTGCCGTGGTCAGCGATGCCGCCGGGCCGCAGGAAAAGCCCAAGGAGTCGCCGCTGTCGGTCCGCATCGGCAACACCGAGTTCACCCCGGGCGGCTTTGCCGACTTCACGGCGGTCTTCCGCACGACCAATTCCAACGCCGCCATCGGCACCGGGTTCAACTCCATCCCCTTCAGCAATACGGTCGCAGGACACCTCACCGAGAACCGCTTCTCGGCGCAGAACTCCCGCCTCACCCTGAAGGTGCACGGCCTGTATGGGGAGAATGACGTCACCGGCTACGTGGAGTTCGACTTCCTGGGCAACGCCCCGGCCAACCTCCACGTCACCAGCAACAGCGACACCAGCCGCCTGCGTCTCTACTGGGTGGACCTCAGGCGCGGCAAGTGGGAGTTCCTGGGCGGGCAGTCCTGGAGCTGGCTGACCCCGAACCGCGTCGGGGTGTCGCCCATGCCCGGGGACATCTTCTTCACCAACAACATGGACACCAACTACCAGGTGGGCTTGACCTGGACGCGCGCGGCCCAGTTCCGCGTGGCCTACCACTTCAACCCGCACTGGATCCTGGGCGTCGCCCTGGAGAACCCACAGCAGTACACGGGTCCGTCCGGGGTCACCTTCCCCTTCGCCTTCAATGCGCAACTGGGCGGCCAGTTCGACGCTGGCGCCAACATCGCCACGCCCAACCTGCACCCCGACATCATCGCCAAGCTGGCCTACGACACCGATTTCAGCGGCAAGCACTTCCACGCCGAGGTCGCGGGCGTGGCCACCACGGTGAAGACCACCGTGATCCCGACGCCGGGGGGAACCAGCTTCCGCTCGCAGTCCGCTACCGGCGGTGGCCTCTCCGGTGCCATCAATCTGGAGTTCGCGAAGAACGTCCACTTGGTGGCCAACGCCTTCTGGAGCGATGGCGGCGGCCGCTACATCTTCGGGCTGGCGCCGGATGCGATCGTCTCAATCAGTGGGACGGCCCCGGGGCCCATCACTGCCGGCCCGGTGCTGATCCACACCGCTTCGGGAATCGTCGGCCTCGAGGCCCAGGTCACGCCCAAGCACATGCTGACCGCCTACTACGGCGGGGAGTACGCGGCCCGCAGCACGTTCCACGACTTCTCTGCGCCCACGCTGCTCCTACCGGTCGCATGCTGGCCCGGGGATGCTCTGATCGCGAAGCCCTGCGCCGGCTATGGCTACCTGGGCTCCCCCAACAGCCACAACCGGGCCATCCAGGAAGGCACGATCGGCTGGATCTACACCTTCTGGTCCGACAAGAACTACGGCAAGCTGCAGCTCATCACCCAGTGGTCGTACCTGACCCGGGCCCCATGGTTCGTGGCGCCGGGCGCGCCCAAGAACGCGCACGCCTTCATGGCCTGGGCGGACGTCCGCTACACCTTGCCGTAAGCGAGGTTTGCAACGCAGAGCAGCAGAAAAGCGCCGGCCAACCAGCCGGCGCTTTTGCTTTGCCAGGCCCCTCCCGCCCTGGTCCCGAAGCGAAATATCGTGCGCGAAAGAAACAGTGGACTTCCCGCCTTGTTTACCGGAAGATACCCCGACCGCCAGACCTTGGAGCCTTGAGATCTGTTGCCCAGACAGCTTCGGGCAAGACAGGGCATTGCTGTGGGCGGAGTACATCTAGCCCTCCAAAGGGCATGCGAGGAGAAGCGATGAAGTCCCTACTAACGTGGTTCTCTGTCCTGCTGCTGTCGGGAACGATGCTGGCGCAAGCCGGACCGGCAGCGAAAGACCCCCAACCCGCCGACCAGACCCAGCCGGCCACGGTCACGGCCGAGCAGCTCAAGGCGCTGCAGGATGCCCTGGCGGCCCAACAGAAGCAGATCGACGAGCAACGGCAACAGATCGAAGCCCTGCGCGAGCAGTTGGGGCAGCAGGGCACGCCGCACGTGACCGACGCCTCGCTGCACCCGCTGGGCGATTCGTCCTCGCGCGCGGTGGTCAGCGATGCCGCCGGGCCGCAGGACAAGCCCAAGGAGTCGCCCCTGTCGGTCCGCATCGGCGGCACCGAGTTCACCCCGGGCGGCTTTGCCGACTTCACCGCCGTCTTCCGCAGCACCAACACCGGCACCCAGATCGGCACCGGCTTTGGCAGCATCCCCTTCAGCAATACCATCCAGGGGCACCTCACCGAGAACCGCTTCTCGGCGCAGAACTCCCGCCTCACCTTGAAGGTGCACGGCCTGTACGGGGAGAATGACGTCACCGGCTACGTGGAGTTCGACTTTCTGGGCACTCAGCCGGCCAACGTCTGGGTAACCAGCAACAGCCAGACCAGCCGCATGCGCCTCTACTGGGTGGATGTGAAGCGCGGCAAATGGGAGTTTCTGGGCGGGCAGTCCTGGAGTTGGCTCACGCCCAACCGCGTCGGCCTCTCGCCC
>DASPRL010000252.1 GCA_035624475.1 Terriglobales bacterium | reverse complement strand
ACTGGTGGATGGCCTGGAGGTGGTCGGCAGTGGCCGGCAGCTCCGCCTTGGAGGTGCGCAGGAATTTGTAGTAGCCGCGGTCCACCAGCTTGGCGATCTCGCCGGCAACCAGGTAGCCGGGGCGGGCGAAGAGCCGCACCTCGCCGTCGCCGCCTTTCTCGATGGCGGCGCTCACGTTGAACTTCTTCAGAAACACCCGGCTCTTGGTCCCCGGGGCTTCCAGGATGTCGAAACCGTGGTCGCGCAGCCACACGACCGCGTCTTCGTAGCTTCGGTTGGTTTGGGTTGTGGTTGCCATGGTCCTTCCGTCTTGCGACTTTCCTATTCTCCCTTGCATCTTCCTTTCAGATGCGAAAAGCCGCCGTTAGGCGGCCCGGACATTCCTTTCAGGATGCACTGGTTTGTCCGCAGGTAAAACAATTTTATAGACTAAGCTGGTTATTCCGTCGAGTGGTTCCGCACAAGAAGTTTTCTTTCCAGCAACTTACCGCGGATAACAAGCTTGGTACGCTGATGGCTGCCAGGGCGAAAAACCCGGTGTCGGTGGGCGCGGAGGAAGCGCTGCAGGCGCGGGAATCCGCCTCCCGCCCGCTCGGCCAGGGCCCGCTCGAGCGCATCGGGAACACGCCTCTGCTGCGCCTGCAGCGCGTGACTCGCGACTTGCCCGGCATCGAGATCCTGGCCAAGGTGGAGTGGATGAATCCCGGGGGCTCGGTGAAGGACCGCGCCGCCGCCGCCATTGTGGCCGCGGCCCGGCGCAGCGGCCAGCTCGCGCCCGGCAAGGTCCTGCTCGACTCCACCAGCGGCAACACCGGCATCGCCTACGCTATGATCGGCGCCGCCGAGGGCTTCCCCGTCACCTTGTGCATGCCCTCGAGCGCCTCGGAGGAGCGCAAGCGCATCCTCAAGGCCTACGGCGCCACTATCGTTTACACCGATCCCAGCGAAGGCTCCGACGGCGCCATCCGCAAGGCCCAGGAGATGGCGGCCGCCGATCCCGGCAGGTACTTCTATGCCGACCAGTACTCCAACGAGGCCAACTGGCGCGCCCACTACGAAGGCACCGCCAACGAGATCTGGCGGCAGACCGAGGGCCGCGTCACCCACTGGGTGGCCACGCTGGGCACCAGCGGCACCTTCTGCGGCACGGCGCGCCGCCTGAAAGAGCTGAACCCGGCCATCCAATGCATCTCGCTGCAGCCCGACTCCGCCTTCCACGGCCTGGAGGGCATGAAGCACATGGCCACCGCCATCGTGCCCCGGATCTACGATCCCACGCTGGCCGATGAAGACCTGGGCGTCTGCACCGAGGAGGCCTACCGGCTGGTGCGCCGCCTGGCCCGCGAAGAGGGGCTGCTGGTGGGCGTCTCCAGCGGCGCTGCCGTGGCCGGATGCCTGCAGGCCGCCCGCCGGCTGGTGGAACGGAAGCAGAAGGGCGTGATCGTCACGCTCTTCCCGGACTCAGGAGACAAGTACCTGAGCGAGAGGTTTTGGGAGGAGGAAAAGAAATGAAGAATGAAGAATGGAGAATGCAGAATGTGGCCTCGGTCCGTACTTCGTTTTTCATTCTGCATTCTTCATTTTGCATTCTGCATTGATGTTGAAGATCTCCCAATCCGCTCTCGCTGCGCTGCGCCGCCACGGCGAAGAGACTTATCCGCACGAATGCTGCGGGGTGCTGCTGGGCGCGTTCGAGGGCGGCACGCGCAGCGTGCGCGAGGTGGTGCGCGCCTCGAACACCCGCCTGGACGCGCTGCACAACCGCTACAACATCGACCCCGCCGAGCTGGTGCGCATCCAGCGGCAGGCGCGTGAGCGCGGCTTGGAGATCGTCGGCTTCTATCACTCCCACCCCGACCACCCTGCGCGCTGGTCCGCCACCGACCTGGCCGAGGCCCACTGGGTGGGCTGCTCCTACGTCATCACCGGCGTGGAGCGTGGCAAGGCCGCGGTGACCAACTCCTTTCTCCTGGCCGGCACGGCCGAGGAGGACAAGCACTTCGAGGATGAGGAGGTCAGGGACATTGGGTGACTTGCTGACTTGGCGATTTGGTGATTGCAAGGGCCAGGTGCCAACCGCCAAGTCACCCAATCACCAAGTCACCAAGCCGGCAAGTCACCAAATCAAAAAGCCGTATCCAAAGCCTTTCCTGGAGCATCTGTAAGGAGTCAAGAGCATGAAGATCCTGATCCCAACCCCGCTTCGCCCCTACGTGGAGAAGAAGGACCTGGTGGAGATCGCCGCGCGCACCGTGGGCGAAGGGCTGAGCCAGCTCACCGCCCGCTATCCCGAGCTGCGCCGCCACCTGTACGGCGAGGAAGGCAAGCTGCGCGCCTTCGTCAACCTGTACGTCAACGACGACGATATCCGCTACCTCAAGCAGGAAGCCACGCCCGTCCAGGACGGCGACACCCTCTCCATCGTTCCCTCCATCGCCGGCGGCTGTTGCTGGTATTGTTGTTGCCGCTAGCCGGCCTTTCTTTCTGAACTCCTAACTACTAACTCCTAACTACCATTTGCTCCGGAGCTTTATGAAGGAACCAGCAACCCCTCCCGCGCTCACCAACGAGGAGATCCTGCGCTACTCCCGCCACCTCATCATCCCCGAGGTGGCGATGGAGGGGCAGCTCAAGCTGAAAGCGGCCAAGGTGCTGTGCATCGGGGCCGGCGGCCTGGGCTCGCCGCTGGCCCTCTACCTGGCCGCCGCCGGCGTGGGCACCCTCGGCCTGGTGGACTTCGATGTGGTGGACTTCACCAACCTGCAGCGCCAGGTCCTCCACGGCACCTCCGACGTGGGCCGCAAGAAGCTGGACTCGGCGGAAGAGACCCTGCGCGAGGTCAATCCCTTCGTCGAGGTCCGCAAGTTCGAGACCAAGCTCACCAGCGAGAACGCGCTCCCGATCTTCCGCGACTTCGACATCATCGCCGACGGCACCGACAACTTCCCCACTCGTTACCTGGTGAATGACGCCTGCGTGCTCACCGGCAAGCCCAACGTCTACGCCTCCATCTTCCGCTTCGAGGGCCAAGCCAGCGTCTTCGCGACCCAGGAAGGGCCCTGTTACCGCTGCCTCTATCCCGAGCCACCTCCGCCCGGGCTGGTGCCCTCGTGCGCCGAGGGCGGCGTGCTCGGCATCCTGCCCGGCCTGTTGGGGGTGATCCAGGCCACGGAGACGGTGAAGCTCATCTTGGGCAAGGGCGACGCGCTCATCGGGCGCCTGCTGCTGGTGGACGCGCTGGGCATGCGCTTCCGCGAACTCAAGCTGCGCAAGAACCCCGATTGCCCGGCTTGCGGCCAGCACCCCACCGTAACCAAGCTGATCGACTACCAGGAGTTCTGCGGCATCCGCGGCGAGGAAGCGCCCGTGACCGCGGGCGTCCCTGAGATCACGCCGCTGGAGCTGAAGCGCCGCCTCGACGCCGGCGAAGACCTGTTCATCCTGGACGTGCGCGAGCCCCACGAGTACCAGATCTGCCACCTCCACGGCCACCTCATCCCGCTGGGCGATCTGCCGCAGCGCGTGCACGAACTCGACTCCAGCCGCGAGATCGTGGCCCACTGCCGTTCCGGAGTGCGCAGCGCCAAGGCGGTGGACTTCCTGCGCCAGGCCGGCTTCCGCAAGGTCAAGAACCTGAAGGGCGGCATCCTGGCCTGGAGCGACCAGGTCGATCCCCGCGTGCCCAAGTACTGAGCAGCAAAAAGGGGACGGGAAGACCCGTCCCCTTTGCGGCAGGCCGCGCCGGAGAGTCGTCGCCCTCCCCGGCCCCACCTGCTTACTGCTGGCCCGAGCTGCCTCCCACCTCCGCCAGGCGCAGGGTTTCTTTCTTGCCCTGGGGCCGGATCTCGAGCAGCTCCAGGCCCTTGCCGTCCTGCTTGGTGAGGGTGGCGGTCCGGTCGTTGGTGGAGTCCTGAGCCACGACCGTGGCCGAAGCTGTGGCCGCGACCGCCTTGCCCTGCAGGAAGCTCACTTGCACGTCGGAGCCGCTGCCTTCCCAGGTCACCTTGTACTCGCCGGGGGCTAGGGTCTTGCCGTTCACCATCACCGGGTCGAAGATCTTCACCGTTGCGCTGTTGCTCTTGTCGGCGGCCCAGGCGCCCGCTGCCACCAGCAGGAGGAGGGCTGCCGCCAACGCTTGCACCGTCTTTGCGTACTTCATGGTCTTCTCCTTGTCTCCGTTACTGCCACAGGGTTGTGGGCCGTGGGCGGGAGTCCGGAAGGCCGAAGACCGGCACGGAGGGCTTGCATTCCAGGGGAAAAACCCTAAAATGCCTGCGGGGTCAAACGGACACGCGCCCGCAAGGGCCGTATGTTCCTCGAGATCGTGCTCGCCCTGGCCGCCAAAACCGCGGCGAGACAATCTGTTTAACCCCTTTTTCCTTTTTCTGCCGGCCCGGAGCCGTTCCGGGCACTCGCCCTTTCCTTGCATACGCCGCAGGAGCCGCCGGCGTTCCGGTAGTTCGTCCCTTTTCATGAAAACCCGCGACTCCGCCGCGGGTTGCGCCTCCTGCATTATTGCTATAGACGCCGGTGACGGAGTTTGGATATGGCGGCCCATCCCTGGATTGCGCCGCTTCGTCCCAGCCCGGGGCGGCCCGCCCCGCGCCCGCGTCGCGGGAGCCGGCCTGCTGGTCTCACTGAGCTTGCGC
>DASPRL010000251.1 GCA_035624475.1 Terriglobales bacterium | reverse complement strand
ATCGTCTCGGTGATGGTGGTGGAGGCGCTGCCGGTGGCCGGCCCGTTGTTGCTGACCACCTGCGAGTACACGACGTTGGTGCCGGCGGTGACCGGGTTGCCCGGACCGGTGTTGGTGACGGAGAAGTCCGCCTGGCCCGCCGCCCCGACTCCCACCACGCTGGTGGCGGAGTTGTCTCCGGGAACAGTGTCGAAGCTGGCCGAGCCCACGGTGGCGGTATCGGTGACCGACGCGCCCGAGTTCACCGTCACCTTCACGCTGAAGGCAGCCGCAGAGCCCGCGGGCGCCGTGGCGGCGGTGCAGGCGATGGGGCCGCTCGCTCCCACCGCCGGCAGCGTGGGGCAGGACCAGCCCGCCGGGATGACGATGGATTGGAAGCCCACGTTGGCGGGCAGCGTCTCGGCAAAGGTGGCGCTCACCGCATCACTGGGACCGCTGTTGCTCACCACCTGGGCGTAGGTGAGCGTACCGCCGAGCGCCACCGGACTGGGGGTCCCGGCGTTACTGACGCTCAGGTTGACGCGCGCGATCACCCCCGTGTTGCTGGTGGTGCTGTTGTTGGCAGGGACGGGGTCGGAGGTCGTTGAGCTCACCGAACTGCTGGCCGTGATGGTGGAGCCATCGGCGACGGAGGAGGCCACATTCACGCTGACCAGCAGGTTGACGGTCGCGCCCGCCGCCAGGGTGGGGGCGGTGCAGGTGATGGTGCCGGTGCCGCCCACCGGCGGAGTCGTGCAGGACCACCCCACCGGGGGCGAGACGGACTGGAAGGTGGTGTTGGCGGGGGTCGCCTGCGTGAAGCTGAGGTTGGCGGCGGTCGCCGGGCCGTTGTTGGTGATCGTCTGGGAATACGTGATGTTGTTGCCCGCCATGACCGGGTTGGGCGAAGGCACGGTCGCCAGGGCGAGATCGGCCTGGCCGGCGGCCGAGACGATCGTGGTCGCGGTGGCGGCGTTGTTGGCCAGGATGGGATCGTTGGTGATGTTGCCGGCGGTCACCGTATCGCTGATGGTGGTGCCGCTGGCCGTGCCCGGGTTCACCTTCAGCACGAGCACAAACAGGTCGGAGGCGCTGGCCGGATACGCCGTGTTCAGCGGATAGGAACAGGTGATGGCGCCGGTGCCGCCCACGGGCGGCGTGGCGCAACTCCACAGCCCGCTCGGAGTCATGGACTGGAAGGTGGTGTTGAGCGGGGTCGTCTGGCTCACGGTGATGGAGCCGCCGCCGGGCGGCGTGGCCGCAGCCGGGCCGCTGTTGAAGATGCCCTGGGTATAGGTGAGATTGCCGCCGGCGGCCACGGGGTTGGGAGCGACGGCGTTGCTCATGAACACGTCCGCGCCGGAGGCGCCCTGCACCCCGGTCGACACGGTGGCGCTGTTGTTCGCCGTGTTGTTGTCGAAGACCGACGAGACCGCGGAGACCGTATCGGTGATCACCGAGCCCCCGGTCACGGTGACCACCAGACTGAAGCCGGCGGAGGCCAGCGGCAGCAGATCGGCGCTGCTGCAGGTGATGGTGCCGCTGGACGCGCCGACCGCGGGCAGCGCGCAGCTCCAGCCGGCGGGCGCGGTGAACGAGACGAAGGTGGTGTTGGCAGGCAGGGCCTCCACCAGGGTCACGCCCGTGGCGTCGTTGGGGCCGTTGTTGGTGATGGTCTGCGTGTAAGTGAGGTTCGAGCCCGAGGTCACCGGGCTGGGAGCGGCGGAGTTGGTGACGGCCAGGTCGGCGGCCGGAGGACACAACATGACTCCCGCCACCTGGGTCAGGGCCGCCGTGGTGAGCACTACCCCGGGATTGCCGGCGGTGGAGCCGTAGGGCGTGGGTCCGCCCGTCAGCGTGCTGCCGTTGGCGCCGCCACTCACATCGGTGGCGGCGGCCGCGCCGGAAAGGACGATGACCCCGCCGCCGCCGCCGCCGCCCGGGCCGTGGCGCTGATTGAGGGCAAAGGCTTGGGTATTCCAGGCATCGCCGCCACGTCCGCCGTGCGCCTGCACGGTCAGGCCGCCGGTTCCGCCTCCCGCCAGCACCATGACGCTGCCGCCCGCCCCGCCGCCGCCGCCGCCGTCGTTGGCGGTGTTGTTGTAGGCGGCCAGCCCATTGGCGGTGATGGTGCCATTGCCGCTCAGGCTGGCGGCGCGGATCAGGACCATGCCTCCGCCCGGGGCGCCGCCGCTGGCCTGGTCGTCGCCGGGGGAGTTGTTGCGGGTGCCGGCGCCGCCCCCGCCTCCCAGCGCCAGCCGGCTGACGCTGGCCGGGAACGCGGCCCCGCCCAGGCCGCCTACCGGCAGGTTGGAATTCCAGGAATTGCCGCCCAGGCCGCCGGCGCCGCCGTTGCCGCCCCCGCCGCCGCCGGAGTTCTGATCATTGGCCGCGGGGTTTCCGTCGGTGCCGCCGCCGCCCGCATTCCCCGGCGCACCGCGGGCCGTGCTGCCGCCGCCGCCGGCGCTGGGATAGCTATCGGCGACAGTCTGCTGGAAGCTGCCGCCCACCGCCACCCACAAGGGAGTCCCGGCGATGCCCTCGCCCTTGCAGCCTTGCGCCCCACCCTCGACCACGCCGGTGTAGGTGGCGACCGCGGGCTGGACGTAGTCGGTGTTGGCGCCGGCTCCGCCATTCAATTGCAGGCCGCCAGCCCCTCGGAAGCCCAGGCCATCGACTCGAACCGTGGCGCTCCCCAGATTCAGGGTGCCCGCCACGTCGAAGGCGAGGATGCCGCCGGTGCGGCCGTTCCAGGGCAACGCCGTCAGGCTGGAACCCAGGGTGGCGGTCAGGTACTGGGGCACGCGCACCACCTGGTAGGTGTGGGGCGCGACATTGGTGGCAGCGGCGGTGAAGGTGTAGCCGAAGAGCAGACCGCCTCCAGACCCGCCGCCGCGGATCGGCACTGAGCCCGCCGAGACCGGGCCCGTGGCCAGCACATACTCGAAGCCGCCGCTGTTGTTCAGGCTGGTGGCGCCGGAGCCGGTGCTGCCGTCGCCGTAGCTCGTGGTGTTGCTGGAGTTGATGGCGGCGTCCTGCATCTGGATGACCAGCAGCAGGTCTCCCGCGCCGATGGGGGTGGCGGCGCCGGTCTGCAGCCCTACCGGGATGGAGGTCGCGCCCGCGGCCACGCTGGCGGTGCCGGCGTAGTAGGTGTTCACGATCCCGGCCAGGGTGCCGCCGTTGCCGTCTTTGCCCGCCCTCCCGCAGAGGCTCGCCTGCACGATGCCGCTGGCGGAGGCGGTGTTGTTGGCCGGATTGAAGTCGGTTTCCGTCTCGGTGGCCGTGCCCGAGAGCGGGTACACGCCGATGGCGGCGGCGCTGGCCACGATGGTCACGGTGGTGGAGGCCCCGGTCGCCAGCGCTCCCAGGTTGCAGACGATGTTGGTGGTGACGGTGCAATTGGAGGCCCCGAAGGTCGCGGACACGATCGCCAGGCCTGCCGGCAGCGATCCGGCCGAGGGCAGCGTGAGCACCACGTTGGTGGCCGTCGCCAGGCCGTTGTTGGTGACGGTCGCCGTATAGGTGAGGTTCTGTCCCAGGAAGACTGCGCCGGCCGTGGACAGGCCCACCGCCAGGTCGGGCAGCGCCGGGGGACGGATGGAGACTGCACCCACCTGCCAGTCGGAGGTGCCGCCGCCGATGGTCTCGCCCATGGGTACGCTGGGAGCGCCGGGATTGGTGTTGCCCTGGCCGCGGGCATCGGTGGCGTTGGCGCCGGAGCGGGCGTTCCATTGCTGGGTCTCGCCCACCGCGGCCAGCGTCCGGTTGCCCTGGACCGCGACCGCGTCGAGCACCAGCTCGCCGGTGGCACTGGCCACGTCGATGGAAGAGAGGGTACCGGCCGCGCCCTCGTTGTGCTGGAAGGGCCCGAGCGGGGCGGCCTGGTCTGTGCCGGTGAAGGTGATCGCGCCCGCGACGACCCGCACCGTCCCGGTACCGCCGGGGAAATTGACGGTGACCACGGTCGCGTTGGTGCCGGTGGCCGGGGCGATCCGGCGCCACATCTCGACCCGCTGGTTGTTGAAGGTGTGGGCGCCGGCAAAACTCAAGGCCGCTCCGTTATAGGTGACACCGCTCACGGTGGCGCCCGCGTTGCCGGAGATATTCATGGAGACGGCGACGACGAGCAGCCGGTTCGCGCCCGCGGTGGTGTGGTTGAAGGTGAGCGACGGGGCGCCGTTGGTCAGGGCGGCGCTCCCCGAGGTGGTGCTATCGACCGCCACCTGCGCCCGCGCCGTCCGCGGGACCGCCAAGGCGAGGAGCAGCAACAGAACGGCGGCCACCCAGGAGAGAGGCAAGCGGCGGAACTGCCGCCAGGCCGAGCGCAGGCGCCAGGCCAGCGGGCCCAGGTTACCGCCCCGGCGCCCGCCCCGCAGCGTCGTCACCACCTTGCCTACGATCTGGTGCGCCTGGACCGGCGCATCCGCTTCCTGGCTGGAGTCTCCGCGGGTGAGGAAGTTCCCGGCGGCGTGGTCGGCACGCAGCAGGCGGTGCGCTTTGAAGCGAGTGCCCTCGCGGAACAGGACGATGTCGCCGCGCCGGAGTTCGGCCGACGCGACCGGGCACACCTCCAGGATCTCGCCGTCGAGGATGGCGGGCGCCATGCTCTGCCCGCGGGCCCGGAATCGGAACGGCACTCCGCGAGCCGCCAACTCACGGATCATCTCTTCGAACACCGCCGTGTGCACCCGGTCTTCAGTCATGAAAGGTCTTCACTCTCTCCACCGCGCTCGCCTCGGCACGGAAGCGGAAGCGGTAACAGGGGAGGAGGTCGGCGATGCGCGCCACCACCGCCAGGGCTGCTTCCAGCCGCGGCGGGCTGTAGAAGGGGACAAACAGGCGCGCAAACAGCTCGGCCGCGGCCGCGCCCGGCGGCAGCAGCGTGATCTCGTTCTCCCGGCCGTGTTCCAGGATGAAGATGCGGTGCAGGCGGGCGGAGCCGGGGGCGGCATAGCATCCCTCGCCATGCCAGGGCGTACCGAACATGCGGATGCCCTCCGGCAGGACGCGCAGGATGACGCGGTCGTCGCTGAGCACCTCGACGCCGCTCCTGCCGGCCCACAGCCGCGCCGTGGTGGTCTTGCCCGCTCCCGAGTGTCCGACGAACAGATGGGCCCCTGACCCGGAGTCCACCAACCCGCAGCCGTGGATCTCGACCCCGGCGGCGCCGCTCAGGAGATGGGTCACCAGCAGCTCGTCCAGGGGATACTCCAGCGGGAACCAGTCCGCCGTCCGCGCCAGGACCGCGCGGCTGAGCAGGAGCTGGGCGCGGGAGAAGCCGCGATCCACCAGGAGCCGCTTGTACGGCAGCGGGTCGAGCGCGGGCGAGGCGAGATCGAAGGCCAGGCCTTCCTGGGTCTCGCGGGCGGTCCACACGGCGCCGGAATCGAACAGGGGCGGGCCCGCCGCGGGAGCGAGGCGCTCCACCCAGCCGGCCTGGATCTCGAGTTCGCACTGCGGCCGGTCCACCGCAAAGGGCTCCAGCGCCGGCGCCAGGCGGGCCAGGCGGGACTCCGCCGCGCTCAGGCCGAGGGAGAGGCCGGCCACCGCGAAGCTGGAGCGCCATGCCTCGGGGCGGCTCGCCGTTGTCGGCGCTTCACTCTGGCTCGTTGCCTGCAGGATCACCACATGCTCCCGGACCTACGACCCGATGGTCTTGCACAAGAGCGAAAAGCAACTGCTGGCCGCCGGCCCCGAGGTCGTCGAGGTCTTGCAATTGCCCAGCACCGCCTCTTCCGGACGCAAGGATATCGCCGTCACCGTGGGCGGCTCATAGGTCTTCCTGGGATGCCCTGTTGTCTCCTCGGGTTCCGTCGTGCGTCCTGGCATCGGCGTTCTACCTTTCAGTCGTGCGCGTGCGCGCCACAGCCGCAGCCGCCGGCGGTCACGGGAGAGTTGTTGAGCACAGGCAGCACAGGAGGAGGCGGCGCCCAGCCTTCGACGTCGACCTCGCCCACGCGAATGCGCTCGGCGGAAGCGCACAGCGCAGCATGGTGTTCCCCGCCGGGACAGCACTCGCAGGCGCCGTGCTCGGGGACCTCGAGTCCCAGCGCCCGGGCGCGCAAGTGGGCCACCTGGCAGAGGAAGGTGACCGGCGTCTCGGGATCGCCGTTCTCCAGTTCGCCGTTGGCGGGGCACATCCCGCACAGCGACTGCAGGCGGCAGCGGACGCACTTGCTCGGCCGCGTCCGCTTCTTCTCGCGCACCTTGGCCAGAAACCCTTCCCAGACCGCCTTCACACCCTCAGGGCGGAAGTCGCGCGTCTCCTGCTGCGAGAGCAGGCAGACCGACATCTGGCCGTAGGGGTTGACGGCGAACGAGCTCATGCCGCCGCCGCAGACGTAGACCCCGGGCTCGGCCTCCTCGGCCACCGGCTGGGCCATCTCCCGCTCCGCCATGACGCGGTACTCGCGCACCATGTTCGGCCAGGCGAAATCGAGCGCCACCACCTCTTCCGGCTGCAGGCGGATGGCCAGCGGGTTCTGGGAGCAATCGATGCGCGGATTCACCAGAGAATCGAACTTGAACTCCACCCCCAGCTCCTCCTCGGCGAAGCGCCGCATGGCCGAGATCTCGTGGCGGTTGATGCGGGTGGAGACGGTCTTCAGCTTCAGGGGAACGCCGCGCTCGCGCAGCAACTGGATGCCGCGGAGGCAGTGCGCGTGCGAGCCCGCCACCCCGGTCATGGCCTCGTAGGTCTCCCGCGTCCGCCCGTAGAGGGTGATCTCCACCACGAAGGGGGGCCATTCCGCGAGGTGGTCGGCGATCCTCTCGTGGATGAGCGTGCCGTTGGTGAACAGCGTGATCAGGAAGCCTTTCTGCTTGGCGTAGGTGTAGATCTCGAGAAAGTCGTGGCGCGCGAAGATCTCTCCGCCGGTGTAGAGCAGCCAGAGGCACCCAAGATCGGAGCACTCATCCAGCAGGCGGAAGTGCTCGGCGGTGGTGAGTTCGCGCTCGCGGGCGGCGCGGTCCGCCATGGGCAGATTGTTGTAGCAGTGGAGGCACCCGAGCGGACAGCGGCGCGTGACCTCGATGGAGACTTCCAAGGCCTCGCGGCGGCCGGCAAAACGTTGGTGGATGGAACGGCTGAATTCGCCGTACGACTTCGAGATCATCCCTTCCCCTCCGCGGGTTCGCGGGGAGAGGGTCTTGGATCGGCGGGCGCTGGGGCGCATTGCACCAGGCCCAGTTGGCTCATCTCGCGCAGGAAGCGCTCCACGTCGGCAACCACATCGCGTCCCGCCAGGTCATAGGCCTGTTCCAGGACGCCGGCCAGATCGGCGGCGGTCTGTTCCGCAGCCAGGGCTTCCCAGAGCGTGGCGCCGCTGCCATTCAGGCTGTAGAGGCTGGTGAGATCGCCCACGCCGCGCCGCACCGGCACGATCAGCAGCTCACCGCCGATCCCGCGGGCTACTACGGAACGGGAGCGAACGAAGCGGGCGGGGGATACGTGCGGGATGGGTCTGGAATCGCGCGTTGCATTGCTAGGCATGGTTCTCCCGCCACGAAGGAGCCAGGCTAATAAAGTGCCCGCATTATAGCATCGGAACCCAGCGATCAGGGCGGTCGCTCGGGCCCAGGATTGCAATCCGGGGAGGGCTCCGGCTAGCCTCTAGGCGGGAGCAGAGCTTGACCGCGGAGGCGAGATGGCGGCAGCGACCAATCCCGCGCTTTACCAGATCAACACGCGCGTCTGGCTGACGGAATTGGGCCGCGGCCGGGGCCGCCCCGCTACCCTCGACGACATCCCAGAGACTGAGCTCGACCGCTTCGCTCAGATGGGCTTCGACTGGCTGTGGTTCCTGAGCGTCTGGCAGACCGGCCCGGCGGGAGGGCAGGTCTCGCGCAGCCGCCCGGACTGGCGCAAGGAATTCCAGGAAGTCCTGCCCGACCTCCGCGACGAGGACATCGCCGGCTCGGGCTTCGCCATCACCGGCTACAGCGTGCCGCCCGGCTTGGGCGGCGACCCCGCTCTCGCCCGCCTGCGCCAGCGCCTGCGCCGGCGCGGCCTGCGGCTGATGCTCGACTTCGTCCCCAACCACACCGGGCTGGACCATCCCTGGGTGCAGGCCCATCCCGAGTACTACGTCGCCGGCAGCGCCGCCGACCTGGCGCGTGCACCGCAGAACTATGTCCGCGTCCAGAGTCCGCGCGGGGAACTGATCCTGGCGCACGGGCGCGATCCCTACTTCGACGGCTGGCCGGATTCGCTGCAGCTCGACTACAGCAACCCGGCGACTCAGGAGGCGATGCTGGCGGAGCTGGTGAAGGTGGCGGGGCAGTGCGACGGGGTGCGCTGCGACATGGCCATGCTGCTGCTACCCGAGGTCTTCGAGCGCACCTGGGGCCGGCGGGCGGAACCCTTCTGGCCGCGCGCCATCCAGCGTGTGCGCGCGCAGTTTCCGGAGTTCTGTTTCCTGGCAGAGGTCTACTGGGACCTGGAATGGACGCTGCTCGAGCAGGGCTTCGATTTCGCCTACGACAAGCGGCTCTACGACCGGCTGCGGACGGGCCAGGCGCGGCCGGTGCGCGAGCATCTCCAGGCCGGGCTGGACTACCAGCGGCATCTGGCGCGCTTCCTTGAGAACCACGACGAGCCCCGCGCCGCAGCCGTGTTCCCGGCGGGGATGCACGAGGCCGCCGCCACCATCACCTTCCTGACGCCCGGCCTCCGCTTCTTCCACCAGGGCCAATTCGAAGGCCGGCGTAAGCGCATCCCGGTGCACCTCATCCGCGCCCCGGAGGAGCCGGCGGACCCCGTCCTGCGGCGCTTTTACGAAGACCTGCTGGCGGTGCTGCGGCGGCCGGAGGCGCGGGAAGGGGAGTGGCGGCTGCTGGAGTGCGTGCCGGCCTGGGAAGGCAACGGCTCGCACGATGCCCTGATCGCCTTCGCCTGGCAGGACGCCGGCGGCGAGCGCCTGCTGGTCGCGGTCAACTACGCCGCGCACCCGACCCAGGGCTACGTGCGCCTCCCATTCCCCGGGTTGGGAGGACGGCGCTGGCGGCTGCAGGACCTGCTGAGCGAGGCCCGCTACGAGCGCGACGGGAATGACCTCGCTGCTCGCGGGCTCTACCTCGATGTCGTCCCGTGGCAGCAGCACGCCTTCGCGCTGCTTGCGGAGTAGGCCCTCACTCGCCGGGCCGCGCCAGCAACATGACCACGGAACGGGGTGCGGCGCGGTAGGAGTGTCCCACGACCGTGGGCGTGGACTCCCAGGGAACGATGTCGTGGGGCGGGTCGAGCGAGGTATCGATCCAGCGGCGCCAGGGGTTCGGGTCCGGGCTCGCGACCGCCGGCAACTCGAAGTCGAGCGCCTCCCAGTAGGCGTTCATGATGAGGTGGAAGACCAGGGGCTCCCACCGGATCTCGACGCCGAAGACCAGCGAGTGGGAGTGCTCACTCCAGTCGGGCTGCCAGAGCCGGGTGCCGTGCCAGGCCGTCCGCGACTCCCCCAGGAGCTGGTTCAGGCTGAGGCGGCGGCGTTCGGCCTCCAGGGGGCGCCGCATCCGCCGCTCGATCAGCATGCTCACGAAGCGGCGCACGTCGGCGTGCTTCTCCAGCAGCGACCAGTCGAACCAGGTGCTTTGGTCGTCGCGGCAGTAGGCGTTGTTGTTGCCGCCCTGGGTGCGCCGCACCTCGTCGCCCATCTGGATCATGGGCATGCCCACCGAGAGCAGGGTCAGGGCGAGGAGGTTCTTCACCTGGCGATTGCGCAGTCGTTCCACTGTAGGGTCGGCGGCCGGCCCTTCGACGCCGCAGTTCCAACTGCGATTGTCGTCGGTGCCGTCGCGGTTGTCCTCGCCGTTGGCCTGGTTGTGCTTGTGGTCGTAGGAGACCAGGTCATTGACGGTGAAGCCGTCATGGCAGGTGACGAAGTTGACGCTGTGCTCGGCTTCGCGCTGCTTGTGGCCGTAGATCTGGGGGCTGCCCAGGAAGCGGTCGGCCAGGCGCCCCACCGTGCCTTCCTGGCCGCGGACGAAGTCGCGCACGTCGTCGCGAAAGCGCCCGTTCCACTCGCGCCAGGCATCACCGACGAAGCTGCCTACCTGGTAGAGGCCGGCGGCGTCCCAGGCCTCGGCGATAAACTTGGTGCCGGCCAGCGCGGGATCGGACTCGATGTCCCACAGCACCGGCGGGTTGGGCAGCACTTGGCCGGAGGAATCGCGCGCCAGGATGGAGGCCAGGTCGAAGCGGAAGCCGTCCACGTGCATCTCCTGGACCCAGCGACGCAGGCTGTCGACGATCATGCGGCGGACGATAGGGTGGTTGGCGTTGAGGGTGTTGCCGCAGCCGGTGTAGTTGGCGTAGTACGACCGGTCGGCCTCCAGGATGTAGTAGGCGCTGTTGTCCAGCCCGCGGAAGCAGAAGGTCGGCCCGTCGTGATTGCCTTCGGCGGTATGGTTGAAGACCACATCGAGGATGACTTCGAGGCCGGCGCGGTGCAGCGCCTTCACCAGGTCGCGGAACTCGTCGTTGGGGCCGAGCCGCTCCGGGCGCGAGCTGTAGGCCTGGTGGGGCGCGAAGAAGGAGGCGGGCGCGTAGCCCCAATAATTGACCGAGCCGGGCGGACAGTCCTGGGCGTCGAACTGGAAGACGGGCAGCAGCTCCACCGCGGTGATGCCCAGTTGCTGCAGGTAGGGGATCTTCTCGATCAGGCCGGCGAAGGTGCCGCGCCTCCTTTCCGCGACCCCGGAGTTGGGATTCCGGGTGAAGCCGCGCACGTGCATCTCGTAGACGATGGTGCGGGTCGCCGGCCGCCGCAGGGGCGCGTCGCCCTCCCAGTCGTAGGCTCCGGGATCCACCACCACGCTCTTCATGGCCGTGGCAGCGTCGTCGGCGCCCCAGCGAGCTTCGCGGCTGTAGCCGCGCGGCACGGCCACGCCGCGGCCATAAGGATCGAGCAGCACCTTGGAGGGATCGAAGCGCAGCCCCCGCGCCGGATCGAAGGGCCCGCTCGCGCGATAGCCGTAGAGCTGTCCCGGCTCCAGCCCGGGCACGAATAGGTGCCAGTAGTGGTAGGCGCGCTGGGCCGCGGGATCGATGGAGAGCACGCGCGCGGGGCGGGCGTCGTCCTCCTGGTCGAAGAGCAGCAGCTCCACGGCGGCGGCATGGCGCGAGAAGACGCTGAAGTTGACGCCGCCTTCGCCGACGGTGGCGCCCAGCGGGGAGCTGCGGCCGAGCGGCTGCGCCCCGCCCGGCGGAGGCGTCGCCGGCTGCCGCCGCTCCGCCACGGCCGAAGGCGTTTCTAGGGCACCGGGCATGGCTTGACCTTCCAGATCTCGGTGGCGTACTCGGCGATGGTGCGGTCGCTGGAGAACTTGCCGGAGGCGGCCACGTTCAGGATGGCGGTGCGCGCCCAGGCGTCGGGATCGGCGTACAGCTCGCACAGCCGCTGGTCGGCTTCCAGGTAGAAGGCGAGGTCGGCGAGGTGCATGTAGAAATCCTGCTCCAGCAGGACGGGGCGCAAAGGCTCGAAGACCCCGGGTTCGTTGCGGTTGAAGTGGTCGGAGAAGATCAGGTCGAGGGCGGCGCGGGTCTCGGGCTCGCGCTCGTAGTGCCAGCGCGGGCTGTACCAGGCGCGGCTGCCCGCTACCTGCTCGGCGGTGAGGCCGAAGAGAAAGAGGTTCTCTTCACCGGCTTCCTCGGCCATCTCGATGGTGGCGCCGTCGCGGGTGCCCAGGGTCAGCGCCCCGTTCATCATGAACTTCATGTTGCTGGTGCCGCTGGCCTCGTAGCCGGCGGTGGAGATCTGGTTGGAGACGTCGCTGGCGGGGATCAGCCGCTCCGCCAGGGAGACGCAGTAGTCGGGCAGGAACAGGACCTGCAGGCGGCCGCGGGTGGCGGGGTCGCTCTCGAGGGTCCCGGCCAGGTTGTGGATGAGCTTGATGATGAGCTTGGCCAGGCGATAGGCGGGCGCGGCCTTGCCGGCGAAGAAGAAGGTGCGCGGCTCGACCGCGAGGCTGGGGTCCTGCCGCAGCCGGTTGTACCACACCACGATGCGCAGCGCGTTCAGCAGTTGCCGCTTGTACTCGTGGATGCGCTTGATCTGGCAGTCGAAGATGCTGTCGGGATCCACGGCAAGGCCGGAGGTGGCTTGCAGCCAGGCGGCGAACTGCCGCTTGGCGTCGTGCTTGGCCTTGAGGAAGGCGGCGCGGAAGACCTTGTCCTCGGCCAGGGGCTTGAGGCGGGCGAGCTGCGCCAGGTCGCGGATCCAGCCCTCGCCGATGCCGTCGGTGATGACGCGGGAGAGCGCCGGATTGGCCAGCAGCAGCCAGCGCCGCGGGGTCACCCCGTTGGTCTTGTTGTTGAAGCGCTCCGGGTACATCTCGGCCAGGTCGTGGACGGTCATGGAGCGCAGCAGGTGAGAGTGGATCTCGGCCACGCCGTTGGTGCTGTGCGATCCCACGATGGCCAGGTTGGCCATGCGCACCTTGCGCGGCGCGCTCTCCTCGACCAGGCTCACGCGCGACACCTTCTCGTCGTCGCCGGGAAAGCGCTGCCGGACCTCATCGAGCAGCCGCCGGTTGATCTCGAAGATGATCTCCAGGTGGCGCGGCAGCATCAGCTCGAACCAGGCCAGGGGCCACTTCTCCAGGGCCTCGGGCAGCAGAGTGTGGTTGGTGTAGGCCAGGGTCCTGCGGGTGAGCTCCCAGGCCTGCTCCCAGCCCAGTTGCGCCTCGTCCAGCAGGAGGCGCATCAATTCGGGCACGGCCAGGGTGGGATGGGTGTCGTTGAGCTGGATGGCCACCTTCTCCGGCAGCGCCTCCCAATCGTTGCCGGCGCGGCGGAAACGGCGCACCAGGTCGGCCAGCGAGCAGGCGACCAGGAAGTACTCCTGCAGGAAGCGCAGGCCCTGCCCCATGCTGGTGGAGTCGTCGGGATAGAGCACGCGGGTGACGGAGTCGGCGGCCAGGCTCTCGGTCATGGCAGCCACGAAGTCGCCGCTCGAGAACTCCTGGAAGTCGAAGAAGTCGGGGGCCGCCGCCGCCCACAGCCGCAGCGTGTTGATGGTCTTGCCGCCGTAGCCCACCACCGGGCGGTCGAAGGGGATGCCGAGCACGCTCGAAGGGCGCGCCGAGACCACGCGCAGGCTTCCGCCGTGCAATTCGAAGGAGCAGTTCAGTTTGATCTCCACCTGCTCGTCCAGGCGCCTCACCTCCCAGGGATCGGGATGGAGGAGCCAGTGGTCCGGCCGCTCCTGCTGCCATCCGTCCTGGATGGCCTGATGGAAGATGCCGTACTCATAGCGCAGGCCGTAGCCCATGGCGGGGATGGCGAGCGTGGCCATGGAGTCGAGGAAGCAGGCGGCCAGGCGCCCCAGGCCGCCGTTGCCCAGGCCGGCTTCGGGCTCCTGCTCGACCACCTCCAGCCAGTCCAGGTTCTTCTGCCTGATGGCCTGCTTGACGATGGGATCGAGCAGCAGGTTGGTGAGGTTGTTGGCCAGCGAGCGCCCGAGGAGGAACTCCATGGAAAGGTAGTAGACCCGCTTGGCGTTCTTCTGCCGGTAGGTGCTCTCGGTGAGCAGCCAGCGCTGCGAGAGGAGGTCGCGCAGGGAGCGGGCGCAGGCCTCGTAGCGCTCGCGCGCGCCCGCCGCCTTCACGTCCACCACGTTGTCGAAGAGCAGGTGGCGCTCGTAGAGGGCGTTGGCCTCGCCCGAGAACTGCACCGGGCCGCAGCCGTACTGCCGGAGAAGCCGTGCCAGGCGCTCGGATTCCGGCGGCTGGGGAAACGCCGTCACCTTCGGCTTGCTCGCCGTGCCCTGCTTGTTGGCCGTGTTTTTCGTGTTCATGGGGTGTCCTCCGCCGGACGCTGCGACCCACACCAATGCCTGCTGCCCGCAAGGGCCGGCGCTCACACTTGCAGGTTAGGAGTGGGAAGGCATACCGGCCAACTGGCAAAAATCCTAGTGGGGGCGCGCCGCCCGGGAGGCGGCTCGGACCGGTCGAGTACTCGCGTGGGCTATCCCGTCACCTGCTCGCGGGTCATGTGCGCGGCGAGGTCGTCTTTGGAAACCTCCAGAGCGTCGGCCGGCTGCAGGCGCGCGAACAGGTCCAGCACCCGCGCGATGAGTCCCGTCCATCCGGTCTGGTGGCTGGCCCCGACTCCTTCGCCGGTGTCGCCGTGGAAGTACTCATAGAACAGGATGTAGTCGTTCCAGTTTGGGTCCTCCTGGAACCTCTTGCTTCTGCCGTAGACCGGCCGCCGGCCGTCGGCTCCGCGCAGGAAGGTGCTCGCCAGCCGGCGCGCGATCTCCTGGG
The DNA here is from genome assembly GCA_035624475.1 of Terriglobales bacterium. Lineage (NCBI taxonomy): Bacteria > Pseudomonadati > Acidobacteriota > Terriglobia > Terriglobales > Terriglobales bacterium. The sequence goes on along the minus strand of DASPRL010000251.1, from coordinate 1,643 downwards.
CCACCTCGAACAGGGTCAAGAAGCGCCCCGAGCCCGTCGGGCATTCCACCTTGAAGTCGTTGCCGTAGAACTGGTAGAGGTTGATCAGGGCGCGCAGCAGCAGGGCGTTCACCGGCATCCACACCGGCCCGCGCCAGTTGGAGTTGCCGCCGAACATCCCCGTGTTGGACTCCCCTGGCAGGTACTGCACCTTGTATTCCTGCCCCTCGACCTGGAAGACGAAGGGATGCTGCAGGTGGTAGCGGGAGAGCGAGCGGATGCCGTGCGGGCCCAGGAACTCGCTCTCATCCAGCATGTAGCGCAGGATCTTCTCGATCTTCTCTCGGTTGCAGACCGAGGCCAGCCGGCGGTTCTTGTAGCCCACAAAGCTGCCGTCGGCCGGGGCGATATGCGACAGCAGTTCCGGATAGCGTTTCCGGAAGACCTCGACGAGTTCCGCGATCCTGGGATTGTGCTGCACGATCGAGCGCTCGAAGACGGTGGAGGCGCACAGCGGCAGCAGCCCCACCAGGGAGCGCACCTTCAGGCGCATGGCGTTGCCGTCGGGGAAGTGCAGGAGGTCGTAGAAGAATCCTTCCTTGGTGTCCCACATCTCGTCGTGGTTCTCCCCGATCCGGTCCATGGCGTAGGTGATCCAGAGAAAATGCTCCATGAAGCGGAAGGCGATCTCCTGGTACATGGGATCGTGTTCCGTGAGGATCAGCGCGATCTCCAGCATGTTCTGGCAGTAGAAGGCCATCCACGCCGTGCCGTCGGCCTGGTCGAGGTGCCCGCCGGTGGGGAGCTGGGCGCTGCGGTCGAAGATGCCGATGTTGTCCAGCCCGAGGAAGCCCCCAGCGAAGACGTTCCTGCCTTCGGGGTCTTTGCGGTTGACCCACCAGTTGAAGTTCAGCATCAGGCCCTGGAAGGAGCGCTCCAGGAAGCGCAGGTCGGCGCGACCGAGCGTCCGCTCCATCTTGTACAGATAGAGGGTGGCCCAGGCATGCACCGGCGGATTGACGTCGCTGAAGTTCCACTCGTAGGCCGGAATCTGGCCGTTCGGGTGGAAGTACAGGTTGCGGAGCATCAGCAGGAGCTGGTCCTTGGCGAAGTCGAAATCCACGAGGGCGAGGGCCACGGTATGGAACGCCAGGTCCCACGCGGCGTACCACGGATATTCCCACTTGTCCGGCATCGAGATGATGTCGGCGTTCAGCATGTGGAACCACTCGGTGTTGCGCACGCCAGGCCGGGCCGACTCGAGTAGTGGATGGCTCTTGTGCTCGCTGAGCCACTGCTCCAGATCGAAGTAGTAGTACTGCTTGCCCCACAACATGCCCGCCAGCGCCTGGCGGTGGAGGCGGCGCTGGTCCTCGCTGAGCGCCGGCGGCGCAATCCTTCGATAGAACTCGTCGGCGTCGCCGATCCGCGTGCTGAAGACGGCGTCGAACGCGTTGAAGGCCTTCTCCACCGAGGCCTTGGAGAGGCGCAGGCGTACCGTCTGACTGCCGCCGGCCGGCACGTCCAGCGTGTAGTGGGCCGCGGCCTTGGTTCCCGTGCGGGCTGGATTCACGGCGTCGCCGCGACCGGACACGACCGAGGCGTGGAACGCGTCCTTGACGTACGGGGAGGGGTTTGGTTGGCCCCAGAGGCGCTCCGCGTTG
>DASPRL010000250.1 GCA_035624475.1 Terriglobales bacterium | reverse complement strand
GAGCGACATCACCCAGTCGATGGAAGCCAGGGTGACGGTGGCGGCGTAGAGCAGCAGCCCGGCGGCGCTCCCGCCGCGCAGGCGGAGTCGCAGGTCGCGCTCCGGCTCCTGGTCCTGCTGCCCCGACCACCGGCTCAGCAGCCACGCCAGCGTCCCCCACACCACAAAGTAGAAGATGGCCCGCGCCACGAACATTTTGGGGTTCATGTACGCGGCTTTGTGCAGCAGGATGGGATCGTCGCCCGGGTTCACCCACGGGTAGAGCTTGCCCATCCCCAGCAGCACGGGGAGGAACAGCAGCGCCATCAGTTTGAGGTTGCGGCTGCCCGCCTCCAGGGTGCGGCGGATGGCCAGCCCCCAGCGCCCGCCCGACAGGTGCTGCAGCATCAGGATGGCCAGGCAGCCCAGCGTCACTCCCACCCACAGCATGTAGCCCACGAGATACGAGCGGAAGAACTGCTCGCGGTCCAGCACCGCGCCCACGATCAAGGCGAGCACTCCCAGGGCACCGATCACCAGGGAGCGCCTCTGGATTCGGTCCAGCGTCTCCTGGGCGGCGGGCTCGGCGGGCGGGATGGGCAGGGCGCCGCTCATTGCGGTTCCACTCCTTCTGGCGAAGGCGCCGGCATGGGCTGCCCCAGCTTGGGCCGCGCGCTGGCCGGGACGTCGCTCAGCGGAGCGTGTCGCGCCAACTGCAGCGCCCGGATGTAGGCGATGATGGCCCAGCGGTCCCGCACCGGCACTTGCTCCCTGTAGTCGGGCATGGCCCCGAAGCCGTTGGTGATCACATCGAAGAAGTGCCCCACCGGCGCGTTCATCAGCCGCGGGATGGTGTAGTCGGGAGGATGGCGAAGGCCGCGCTGCACGATCATGCCATTGCCGTCTCCCAGCTCGGAGTGGCAGGGCGAGCAGTAGATCTGGTAGCGCTCGCGCCCGCGCTGCATGACCTCGCGGGTGACGGGGAAGGGAAAGAGGTCGCCGTCCTTGCCGCCGATCTTGCCGGTGGAGAGGTAGGCGTCCTCCTGCAGTTCGCCGCGCGCCACTGTGCCCTCCACCCGCGGACGCGCCGAACGCGTGTCGGCGTAGAACGTGCTCTCCCGCAGAGGGATCATATGCGGCTGGTTCTGCATGTCCTGGCGGCAGCCCGCCACCAGGCCCAGCAGCAGGCCCGCTCCCAGCCACGCCATGGCGCTCACCTTAATGCGGCACCTCCAGCACCTGCCTGGGCTTCAGGCCCTCCAGGAACTTCTGAGTGGCGGCGCGGTCGAACTGGGGATCGCGCGCCTCGATGCACAGGAAGAAGCGGTCGCGGGTGGCGAAGGCGAAGCGTTCCACGTTGAAGACGGGATGGTAGGGCTCGGGCAGCCCGTTCAGCGCCAGCATGCCCAGCACCGTGAACAGGGCCGCTCCCAGGATGGTCATCTCGAAGGTCACGACGATGAACGCCGGCCAGGAATTCAGCGGCCGCCCTCCGATGTTGAGCGGGTAGTTGATCACCGAGATCCAGTACTGCATCAGGTAGCCCAGGCTGCCACCCAGGATGCCTCCGATCAGCACCACCATGGGCACGCTGCTCTTCTCGAAGCCCAGCGCCTCCGCCAGTTCCTCGATGGGGAAGGGGCTGTAGCCGTCCATGCGGCGATAGCCGGCCGTGCGCGCCTGATGCGCCGCTGCGACCAGCGCGGTGGGCGAGTCGAACTCCGCCAGCAGTCCGTAGATGGGCGGGCGTTTCAATCCCCTGCCTCCACTTTGGCTTCCGGCAGCAGCGTCCGCATCTCGAAGATGGAGATCATGGGCAAGAAGCGGATGAACAGGTACATGCAGGCCACGAACAACCCGATGGTTCCGAAGAAGGTGGCGAGATCCCAGATGGTCGGGTAGTACATGCCCCAGGAGGACGGGAGGTAGTCGCGGTGCAGGCTGATGACCACGATCACGAAGCGCTCCAGCCACATCCCCAGCAGCACCACCAGCGAGACCAGGAAGAGCAGCAGCGGCCGGGTGCGCACCTTCTTCACCCACAGCGCCTGCGGGATCACGATGTTGCACGCGATCAGCAGCCAGTACAGCACCCGGTAGGGCCCCAGCGCCCGGTTCACGGTCATATAAAGGTCGTAGGGATTGCCGCTGTACCAGGCCATGAAGGCTTCCACTGCGTAGCCGTAGGCCACGATCAGCCCGGTGGCCAGCATCACCTTGGCCGAGTTCTCCAGGTGGCGCATGGTGATCAGCCCTTCCAGCCCGTACACCTTGCGGATGGGGATGGCCAACACCAGCACCATGGCGAAGCCGGAGTAGATGGCTCCGGCCACGAAGTAGGGCGGGAAGATGGTGGTGTGCCAGCCCGGCAGGATGGCCACCGCGAAGTCGAAGCTGACCACGGTGTGCACCGAGATCACCAGCGGCGTGGCCAGCCCGGCCAGCAGCAGGTAGGCGTCGTCGTAGCGCTTCCAGTGGCGCGCCGAGCCCCGCCAGCCCATGGCCAGGAAGCCGTACACCATCCGCGCCCAGCGGTTCTGGGAGCGGTCGCGCAGCGTGGCCAGGTCGGGGATCAGGCCCACGAACCAGAACATCAGCGAGACCGTGAAATACGTCGAGACCGCGAACACGTCCCACACCAGCGGGCTGCGGAAGTTCGGCCATACTCCCATGCTGCTGGGATAAGGGAAGAGCCAGTAGAACAGCCACGGGCGCCCCAGGTGGAGCAGCGGGAAGAGGCCGGCGCAGGCCACCGCGAACAAGGTCATGGCCTCAGCGAAGCGGTTGATGGAGTTGCGCCAGCTCTGCCGCAGCAGCAGCAGGATGGCGGAGATGAGCGTGCCCGCGTGCCCGATGCCGATCCACCACACGAAGTTGACGATGGCGAAGCCCCACGCCACCGGCACGTCGATGCCCCAGATCCCCACCCCGCGCAGGAAGAGGTAGCCGGTGGCCATCAGCAGCACCATCACCAGCGCGAAGCCGATGGCGAAGCCCAGCAGCCACCCCAGCGTGGTCTTGCGGGTCAGCACCAGCGAGCTGATCTGGTCGGTGACCGAGCCGAAGCTGTAGCCCGGCGCGATCACCGGCGCCGCGCCGTTCTCGGCCGTCCCGCTCCCCGCTCCGGGTTGTTTTGGCTCCGCCATGCTCAGCTTGTCTCTTCCTTCTCCAGCTCGGGATTGGGATTGCGCACCAGGGCGGTGTAAGTGGTGCGCGGGCGCGTGTTCAGGTCGGCCAGCAGGCCGTAGTTGCGCGCGTCCGCCTTGCGCTGCACCACCCGGCTGCCCTGGTCGTTGATGTCGCCGAAGACGATGGCTTCGGCGGGGCACGCCTGCTGGCACGCCGTCTGGATCTCGCCGTCCCGGATCTTGCGGTCTTGCTCCTCGGCGTGGATGCGCGCGTGATTGATGCGCTGCACGCAGTAGGTGCACTTCTCCATCACCCCGCGGCTGCGCACGGTGACGTCGGGGTTGTGCAGCAGTTCCAGCGAGGGCGTGGTGTAGTCCGAGTACAGGAAGAAGTTGAAGCGCCGCACCTTGTAGGGACAGTTGTTGGAGCAGTAGCGCGTCCCCACGCAGCGGTTGTAGACCATGTCGTTCAGCCCTTCCGAACTGTGGTTGGTGGCCCCCACCGGGCACACCACCTCGCAGGGCGCGTTTTCGCATTGCATGCAGGGGACGGGCTGGAAGTAGGTGCGCGGCCCGGCGGCGTCGCCCTCGAAGTAGGTGTCCAGGCGGATCCAGTGCATCTCGCGCTCGCGGATCACCTGCTCGCGGCCCACCACCGGGCTGTTGTTCTCCGCCTGGCAGGCCACCACGCAGGCGTTGCAGCCTACGCAGGAATTCAGGTCGATGGACATCCCCCAGGCATAGCCGTCGTACTTCACCGGCTCGTACAGGGTGAAGGCGGCGGGCGGCGTCTCCACCATCTTCTGCGCGAAGTCGGGGTCCTTCTCGTACTCGGCCAGCGTGGCCACGCGTACCTGGTGGCGTCCTTCCATGAGCTGGTGGGTCTGGGTGCAGGCCACCATCTGCTGCTCGCCGGTGCGGACCAGCGTGGCGCCTGGCGCGAAGTGGGGCGCGGCGCTGGTGCGCAGCGCGTAGGCGTTGAAGCCGGCGTTCGACCCGGAGCGGCCCGCCCGCCGCCGCCCGTAGCCGAAGTGCACGGTGACGCAGTCGTCGGGATGCCCCGGCACCACCCACGCCGGGGCGGTCACCTGGCGCCCGCCGTAGCGGATCTCCACCACGTCCTGGGGACGCCGCGCCTCGGGATAGGGATCGATGCCCATCGCCTGCGCGGTGGCCGGGCTCATGAGCGCCACGTTGTCCCAGGTGGTGCGCAGGATGGGCTTGGGCAGTTCCTGCAGCCAGCCGTTGTTGGCGAAGCGCCCATCATAGATGGTGGGATCGGGGCGGAAGACGATCTCGATGCCGGCGCCGGGCGCGGGGGCGGGCGGCAACGCCGTGTTCTTGAGCGTGACCGGCTTTGCCGGGAAGGCGGTGCCCGCTACGAAGCCGTCGTGCACCGAGCGCCGCCAGAACTCCTCGAAGTCCGCTCCCGGGTGCTGCCCTTGCCAGTGGGCGCGCACCAGTTCATAGCCGCTGCGCCCCGCCTGCCCGGCGAGGGCCGTCACCACCTCGTGCGCGCTCCGGGTCTCGTAGAGCGGCGCGATCAGCGGCTGCACGATCGAGACCGTGCCGTCGTAAGCGCGCAGGTCGCTCCAGGCCTCCAGGGGGTGCGACTCGGGGATGTGCCACTGGCAGAATTCCGTGGTCTCGTCGTCGTAGGGCGAAAGCTGGATGCGCAGTTCCACCTTGTTCATGGCGGCGGCGAAGCCGAGGTCGGCGGGCGCGGTGAAGACCGGGTTGCCGCCCAGGATCAGCAGCAGGTCCACCTTGCCGGCGTTCATCTCGTCCACTAATTCGCGCAGCGAGCCCATCTGGTCTACGGGATTCGCTTCCACCGGGTCGGTGTAGATCACGGTCGCGCCCACGTTGCCCAGGGCGTGATTCAGGCTGTGCGCGAGTTGATGGACCGCCGGCGGCTGCCCCTCGCCCGGAATCACCACGCTGCGCCCGTGGTGCATCTGCAGGTCATTCGCCACCGCCACCAGGAACTTCTCCTGTGCCGCGGGGACCCTAACACCACTATTCCAGTTCGCCCATTGCTGAACCAGCGCGCGCGCGAAGCCCTCGACCTCGCTCGAGCGCATCACCAAGCGATGGTCGGCCTTGGCGCCGGTGTTCGAGGGCGTGCTCTCCACCGCGTACAGGCGGTTCAGCTTGGCGCTCTCCGGCCGGCGCCGCGCCGCGAAATCGCGGGAGTAGCGCACCGAGCCCGGCAGGCCGGTGGCGGAGAGGATGTCGGCGTCGAGCGAGAGGATGACGTCCGCGTTCTCCAGCTTGTACTGCGTGTCCACGCATTCGCCGAAGGCGGCCAGCGCGCCCGCGCGCGCGTTGTCGCGGTTCACGGGCTCGTACCGGTGCCACTTCGCCTGGGGATAGATGGCCAGCAGCGCCTGCAACTGGCCGGCGAGCGTGGGTGAGGTCACCGTCTCGGTGAGGATGCGCAGGCCGGCGCCCTTCAACGCCTTCTGCGTGGCCAGCGGTCCCTGCAGCGCTCCCAGGAGTGTCCCCCAGGAGCGCGGCTCCCCCAGGTAGGTGACGGTCTGGGCGCGGTCAGGATCATAGAGCGAGAGCACCGAGGCCTGGGCGAAGACGTCGCAAGCGCCCAGGCTGGCGGGATGCTCGGGATTCCCTTCCACCTTGGTGGGCCGGCCCTCGTTGCTCTTGACCAGCACCGGGGCCGCGATCCCGCTGAGCGGGATGGCGGTCGCGAAGTAGAGGGGCTTGCCCAGCACCAGGTCTTCGGGCTGGCGCACGTAGGGGACGATGGTCTCCAACGGCTGCCGGGTGCAACCGGCCAGCCCCGCCAGCGCCATGGAGGCGCCCATCAGCTTGAGGAAGCCGCGCCGGGTCACCGGGTCCAGCCACTCCGAGGCTTGGCGCGGAAACTCGCGCTGCATCAGCTCGTCGAAGCCCGCGCTCGCGCTCAGCTCCTCCAGGGTGCGCCAGTACCTGGGCCCCTTGGCCGCTTCCAGCCGCGCCCGCACTTCCGCCAGTTCCAGCCTCTTCTTCTCCGCGCAGGGCGGATCCGCCGGCCGGTCTGGCGACTTCCCGTCTTGGTTCTCTGCTCCCATTCCTTAACTCTCGCCCGCCCGCTAGCGATGGCAGGTGGAACAACTGGTGATGTCGCGCACGCTGCGCACCTGGTACTGCCGCAGCAGCGCCTCCCCCAGCGTTGCCTGGTCGGTGTAACTCTGCCCCGAGACGGTCACCGGATGCTCGCTGCTGGGGAGCTGGTACTCCATGTTGAAGACCTGGTCGCGCGGCCGGATGTACTTCTGCGGGGCGCGGTGGCAATCCAGGCAGAAATCCATCTGCAGCGACTTGGCCTGGTACATCAGCGGCATGCGGTCCACCGGGCCGTGGCAGGAGTCGCAGCCGATGCCCTTGTGGAGGTGGATGCTGTGATCGAAATAGACGAAGTCGGGCAGATCGTTCACCCGGATCCAGTGCAGCGACTGGCCACTGCGGAAGCTGGCCCGCACCGGCTCCAGCATGGCCGCGTTGGTCCAGATCTGGGCGTGGCAGTTCATGCAGGTCTTGGTGGGCGGCAGGCCGGCGTAGCTGGAAGTCTCCACCGAGGTGTGGCAGTAGCGGCAGTCCAGGCCCAGCCCGGCCACGTGGTGCTGGTGGCTGAAGGGGACAGGCTGCTGCCGCGCTTCCATCGCCCCGGTCACGTAGAGGGAGTGCTGGATCTCGCCGATGGAGGCCGCCACCGCCGCCACCACGAAGATCACGCCAAAGATGGAAAAGCGCGAGATGGTGTTGGTGCTGCGATGGAAGATCTGGGCCATGTGAAGTCGGCGATCCGCGAAGGCCGCACCGCGGAGACGGCGCGGCCGGGTGGTACCGCTTCCGCCTATCACTTCTGGGAGTGACGGCTGTCACCAAGGCGCGTGAGGACAGCCGCCTCAAAAAACGCCGAATTATAACAAAAACCTCCGCTCCGCCAAGGGATTGCTTGTCTTCCTCACCCGGGATTTCGTTTTGGCCGGCCGCCGCGCCGTATAATCGCTGCCGTGGCCCGCGGCTGGGAGAGCAAGTCGGTCGAGGAACAGAGGGAAGCGGCCGCCTCGGCGCCGCCGCTGGAGGCGCGGCCGCCCCTCGATCCCCGGCAGGCCGAGCGCCGCCGCCTGCAGCAGGGTCTGGAACTCTCCCGCCGCCGCGTGCTGCAGCAACTGGAGGGCTGCCGCCATCCCCGCCATCGCAGCCTCCTGGAGGCGGCCCTCGCCGATCTCCAGGCCCGGCTGGCGCGCCTTGGCTAGCGCCCTCCGGCTTGCCTGACTCTCCGCGGCCCCCGTAGAATGAAAACGCCGCACCCGCTTGGCTGGGTGCGGCCCCGGCCTGCTGGCGGGCGCTCGTTTCCGGCAGATGCGAGCCTCCTCGAAGGAGAATTCATGAACAAGCGCGTCTTCATCATCCTGGCAGCCGGTTTCCTGCTCGCCGCCAGCCTTCTGGCCGCGGCGCAGGGCGAGAGCGCCACCATTTCGGGCAAGATCACCGACCCGCAGGGCAATCCCGTGGTGGGCGCCACCGTCGCCTTCCAGGGCGCCAACACCGGCGCCAGCTTTTCCGTCAAGACCGACAAGAAAGGCGAGTTCCTGCGCGTGGGGGTGAAGGAAGACGTGTACCGCGTCACCGTCACCAAGGACGGCCAGCAGATCGGTGGCCAAGCCAGCTACCCCGTTTCCTACAGCAGCAATCCCACGCCGCTCACTATCACCACCGGCCCGCCCAGCGGAGCCTCTGCGGCTTCCGCTCCCCTCACGCTGCCGGTGAGTCCGGTGCCCCTGACTCCGGTGCAGCAGAAGGCCCTGGATGAGCTCAACAAGCTGGCAGCCAGCACTCCCAAGAAGGACGACAAGGGCGTGAAGGACAAGCTGGCAGCGGCGCAGGCTGCCCAGGCGGCCGGCAACTTCGACCAGGCGGCTACGATGCTCGCCGAGGTCACCACCGCGTTTCCGCTCAACGACCAGGCTTGGGCCCTGACCGGCTATGGACTCGCCATGACGGGGAAGTGGGATGAGGCGGTCGCGGCCCTGGAAAAGGCGGTAGCCCTGCGACCGGGCGCTGCCGGCTACCACCAGCTCCTGGGCAAGGCCTACTCCAAGACCGGCAAGATTGACGAGGCGGTCGCTGAGATGAACTCCGCCGCACTCGCCGATCCCAGCAAGGCCGGCACGTACTACTATTACGCCGGCCTCCTGTTCTCCGATCACAAGCAGCCGCAACAGGCGGTGGCCGCCTTCGACAAGGCCATTGCTGCCAGCCCCAGCTTTGCCGACCCGTATTACTACAAGGGCGTGAACCTGATCGCGCAGGCCAAGACGGAGAACGGCAAGCTGGTGGCCCCGGCGGGCACGGCGGAGGCCTTCAAGAAGTACCTGGAATTGGATCCCAACGGCAGGTACGCGGCTTCGGCCAAAGCGCAGCTGGGCCGGGTGGGCGGGTAGACGTCGGGCCTGCGCCCAGGCTTGCTCCGCCCCCCCACGAACTAGCGGGCGGATTGACTCCTCCCCCCCGGCTCCGATACCGTGGTAGTCTGTCGCTGAGGGAGGTCGTATGCTGGAAGGGCTTTTTCAACCCACGCACCTGTTGGTGATCCTGGTGATCGCCCTGCTGGTGTTTGGCCCCAGGCGGCTGCCCGAATTGGGCAAGGGCCTGGGCGAGGGCATTCGCGGCTTCCGCGATGCCATGAAGGACGCTCCCCCGCAGAACCAGGCCTCGAGCGACGCGTCCAAGGACCAGAACAAGGAAGTCAAGAGCTGACCCATCCCGGCGCCCGCTCGCGCCATCCTCTGCTGCCCTGTCTGCTCCGGCTCCCGTGGGGTCGGCCTTGCTTCCTGATCCGAAGAAGTAGGAGAATCTCGTCGACGCTCGCCCTTTCGCGCGAGCACAGAGGTAGGTCATGAAAAGACATTGCATCCTGGTCCTGGCGTGCCTGGTCCTGGCCACGCTGCCGGCGTCGGCGGCTGGCACCGGAACCTGCATCGTCAAGGGAACGATCACCGACGCCCAGGGCAAGCCGGTGGCGGGCGCCACCATCGAGTTCATCGGCATCGGCACCGGCGCCCGTTACTCCACCAAGACCGACAAGGGCGGCTTCTACACCCAGTTGGGAGTCGTGGCCGGGCGCTACCGGGTCGATATCTCCAAGGACGGGCAGAAGCTGTGGACCATCGACGCCTATGAGATCCACTTCGGGACCGGCAACCGCGAGCGCGTCGCCGAGGAGCGCGACGCCTCCTACGAGAACAAGCTCGACATCACCATCGGCAAGGTCACCGAGGTCGGCGGCGGGGTGCCCATCCCTCTGACTCCCGCCCAGCAGAAGGCGCTGGAGGAACTGCAGAAGATGTCGGCCGCGGCTCCTCAGCAGGACGAGAAGCTGGTCAAGGCGGTCAATGCCAAGATCCAGGAGGCCCAGGCGGCGCAGCGGGAAGGCAACTGGGACGCAGTGGTGGCCACCCTCACCGAAGTCACGCACATGGTCCCGATGGATGCTGGCGTATGGGCCACCATGGGGCTGGCCTATTACAAGCAAGGCAAGTCGGAGCTGCAGGCCGACGCCTACACCAAGGCGGTGGCGCTCAAGCCCAGCGAGGCCCCCTTCCACCAGAATCTGGCGGTGGCCCTCTCCAAGCTGGGCAAGGTGGACGAAGCCGTCACCGAGTTCGACTCCGCGGCCGTGGCCGATCCCGCCGGCGCCGGCCGCTACTATCTCTACGAGGGCATGCTGCTGAACAACGCCTCCCGCGACAGCGACGCCCTGGCCGCCTTCAACAAGGCCATCGCCGCCGATCCCAAGCTGGCCGAGGCCTACTACTTCAAGGGTGCCGCTCTGATGAGGCAGGCGCAGTTGGTGAACGGCAAGCTGGTGCCGCCGGCGGGGGCGGCGGAGGCGCTGCACCAGTACCTGACGCTGCAGCCCGGCGGCGCCTACGCCGACGAAGCCAAGGCGCAGCTGGCCCGCCTCGGCGGATAGCTTCCCTGCGCCTCCTCAGCGCACGCCCAGCTTGTGCAGCTCCTGGCGCAGTTGGGAGGCGCTGCGGAAGTGCAGCGCGTGCATCCCCAGGCGGCGTGCGCTCTCCAGGTTGACCTCGCGATCGTCGATGAAGACGCACTCCTGCGGCTCCCGCTGGGTCATGGCCAGGGCCAGCTCGTAGATGGCCTCGTCGGGCTTGCGCAGCTTCACGAAGCAGGAGCTGAAGAAGACCCGGAAGAGGTCGCGCAGGCCGAACTGCTGGATGCGGTACAGGTTCAGCTCCCGCGACTCGTTGTTGATGGTGGCCATCTGCCAGCGTCCCCGCTCCGCCAGTTCCTGGGCCAGCGCCAGGGATTCCGGCTTGGGCTGGGAGAGCGCGAACAGGTACGCGGTGAAGTCTCCCCGCGTGAAGCTGCGCGGGCGGAAGAAGACGGTGCGCTCCAGGTAGCCGGCCAGGGTCAGCCGCCCCGTCTCGAAGCGCGAGACCACCATCTCGTGACGCTCCTGGAACTCGCTCTCTTCCAGATGGAAATGTTCCAGGGCGCGCGTGCGCTGCTCGTGGTCCCAGGCGTTGGAGAGCAGCACCCCGCCCACGTCCCAGAAGAGGGTGCGGACATTAGCCACGGCCGGCACCTCCTCCCCCGGAGCCGCGCGCGGAGCGCTCCTCCAGCGCCGTGATCTTCTGCAGGCGCCGCCGGTGGCGGGCCTCGCCGCTGAACTCCGCGCCCAGGTAGCTGCGCGCCAGCTCCTTGGCCAGTTCCACGCCGATCACCCGCGCTCCCAGCACCAGCACGTTCATGGCGTCGTGCTCCATGCCCTGGTGCGCCGAGTAGGTGTCGTGGCAGAGCCCGGCGCGGATCCCGGGCAGCTTGTTGGCCGCCACCGCCGCGCCCACGCCGCTGCCGCAGATCAGGATGCCGCGCTCGGCCCGCTTCTCCAGCACCGCCTGACCCGCCGCCTCGGCGTAGTCGGGATAGTCCACCGGCTCGACGCTCTCCGTCCCCAGGTCGAGGACCTGGTGGCCGGCCTGGCGCAACCATGCGGCCAACTCCTGCTTCAAGGGATAGCCGGCGTGATCTGCGGCGATCGCGATTCGCACTCTGCACCTCCCGGACGCGTCCTGGCGAAAGGGACATTCTACGGGGTTCTGCCGCCGCGGCGTCCGCGCACCAATAGTAACCGCGATACGTTACTGCCGAGAGCTTGGGGCTGTTTACTGTTCTGCTATACTCGCCCGCTCCGGAAATCGCTGGTGCCGGCCTGGGCGCCAGAGGTCCGTCCTCGGCCGGCGCGCCGGCTGTTCTGCGGAACACACCTTGGGAACGCTCCCGCTCCATCGGGAGCGGAAACGGAAGCCGCCTTGCTGCTGCTGGAAGACCTGACCACGCTGGTGTTGTGGCTCTTGTTCACGGTGGTGAGCGTGAACCTGGTCTTCCTGTGCTTTCTCTTCTACCGGCGCATCTCGCACAACCGCTACTACATCGGGAAGGACGCCGCCCGCGAGCGCTACCGCCCGGTGGTGAACGACTTCGCGGCCGCGCGGCTGACGGTGGAACGGGCCGCCGCCCTGCTGCAGGACGCTACCTCCGAGGCCGAGCGCGACGCCCTGGAGGAGATGCTGCTGGCGGTGGCCCACGGCGACAACACGGTGCGCGTCACCGAACTGCTCTTCGCCATCGGCTTTGTGGAACGCTGGGCGCGCACTGCCTTCGGCAAGAGACGCGCCCGCCAGCTCATCCAGCACGCCCTGCGCTCCGACAAGACCCAGGTCACGCTGGGGGTGCGGAAGGGGACCTTCAACTTCGTGCGCCGCATCCGGCTGTTCTCGGTGCCGCGCGCCCTGGCCGTCGACCATCTGGGACGCCTGGCCCCCGATTTCGCCATCGTCTTCTCCGCCGAGGCCCTGCACGATCCCGGCACCGACGTGCGCCAGATCGCCATCTACGCCATGGGGCAGCACCGCCACCCCGTGGTCATCCCCCTGCTGCTGCAGGAGCTGGAGAAGGCCATCGCCGCCGGCAACGACGTCTCCCTGCGCACCACCAAGTCCACCCTCATCTGCTACCAGCTCGAGGACCTCTACCACTTCGTCCCCTACCTGAGCCACCCCAACTGGCGCATGCGCTTCTTCGTGGTGGACACGGTGCGCGAGATCGCCAACCGCGCCGCCCAGGAGACCCTGCTCAACAAGAACGACTTCTCGCCCGAGATCTACGAGGCCTTCCTCGAGAAGGTGGTGGCGGACCCCTACCCGGACGTGCGGGCACGGGCCGCGGCGGTGATCGGGCGCTTCGGAGACGGCCGCGCCTTGCAGGCCCTGCGCCAATTGCTGCGAGACGACAACGAGTTCGTGCGCCTGCACAGCGTGCGCGCCTGCGCCGACCGCCGCTACCTCGAGATCGTCCCCGACCTGGTACGGCGGATGGGGGACCCGCGCTGGCGGGTGCGCGAGGCCTCCGCCAAGGCCCTCACCGCGTTCGGCGTGGCCGGCGTGGACGAACTCTACAAGTGCTTCGTGGGCACCACCGACCAGTACTCCAGCGAGCAGATCGCGGAGGAGATCCAGCGCGCCGGGCTCACCCAGGATCTGGTGGCCGCGCTGGTCTCGGAGAAGGATGCCGAGCTGGCGGCGGTGGTCTGCCAGAAGCTGGCCATCCTGGGCAAGACCTCGCTGCTGAACTCGGCGCTGCTGTCGCCGGGAGTGGCGCCCGAGGCCCGCCTGCAGCTCATGGAAGCGCTGGCCGCCGCTCCCACCGACGATTTCGTCCGCCACCTGGCGCAGATCCGGGCCGCCGACGTGGGCGCGCTGGGCGCCCGCGCCGATTTCCTGCTGCAGAAGCTGGCCACCGCCTCCGGCGGGCACCTGCGGGCCGCGGCCCCGGAGGGGGGGGACTAGCCATGCACGAGAGCGTCCTCCACTTCTTCGACTACGTCAACGCCGTCATCCTGACCTACTTCGTGGTCACCAACGGGGTGTACACGGTGCTGATGCTCATGTCGCTCTACACCGTCTCGCTGCACGCCAAGTTCGCGGGGCGGCGCGGCTATGCCGACATCGCCGACTCCCCGGTCACACCCCCGGTGGCCCTGATCGTGCCCTGCCACAACGAGGAGAAGGCCGTCGTGCAGACGGTGCGCTGCCTGCTCGACCTGCACTACCCGGAGAAGGAGATCATCGTGGTGGACGACGGCTCCACCGACGCCACCCTGGAGCGCCTCATCGACGAGTTCCAGCTGGAGCGCATGGACCTGATCTACCGCGAGTCGGTCCCCGCCAAGCGGCCCTACGCCTTCTACTACAACAGCCAGCAGCCCGAGTTGCTGGTGATCGTCAAGCCCAACGGCGGCAAGCCCGACGCCCTCAACGCCGGCATCAACATGGCCCGCTCCTCCTACTTCTGCACCGTGGATGCCGACTCCCTCATCGAGCGCGAGGCCCTGCTCCGCCTCATGGCTCCCATCGTCCACTCCGCGGTGCAGGTGGTGGTCTCCGGCGGCGTGGTTCGCATCGCCAACGGCTCCAAGGTGGAGGACGGGCAGATCACCGAGATCAACCTCCCCCGCACCTGGATCGAGCGCTGCCAGGTGGTGGAGTACATTCGCACCTTCCTCTTCGGCCGTCCCGCCTGGAACTTCCTCAACGCCACCTTCATCGTCTCCGGCGCCTTCTGCATGCTGCACAAGGAGACCGTCATCCTGGCCGGCGGCTTCACCACCGACACCGTCACCGAGGACGTGGACATGATCGCCGTCCTGCACCGCTTCCTGCGCACCATGAAGTGGAAGTACCGCATGGTCTTCACCACCGATCCCATCTGCTGGACCGAGGCCCCGCACACCGTGCGCATGCTGGCGCGCCAGCGCCGCCGCTGGCAGCTCGGCCTGATGCAGACGGTGATGAAGCACAACGACATGATCCTGAGCCCGCGCTATCGCGCCGTGGGCCTGCTCAGCATGCCCTTCCACGCCTTCATCGAGGCGGTGGGCTGCGTCATCGAGGCCGCCGGCACCATCCTCATCCCCTTCTCTTTCCTCATCGGCGCCATGCCCTTCTCCCTCTTCCTGCTGCTCATGTTCCTGGCCGTGGGCTACGGCACCCTGCTCTCCATGGGCTCGGTGCTGCTGGAGGAGACCACCCTGCGCCGCTATCCCAAGCTCCACCACGTGCTCATCCTGATGGCCTTCGCGGTGATCGAGAACGTCGGCTACCGGCAGATGGTCACCTTCTTCCGGGCGCAGGGTGTGCTCTCCTACTTCCTGGGCAAGAAGAAGTGGGAGCTGGTGGCCCACCGCGGGCTGGCGGCGAGACTGGCGGAGCATGAGCGCGCCTAGCCTGCCCAAGTCGAAGATGCGCCTGCGCGCGCGCAACCGCTGGTTCTTCGGCAACCGCGTCTTCCTGGGCATGCTCCTGTTCTTCCTCCTCATCGGCCTGTGGGAGTTCCACTGGAAGCCGCAGTACCGCCCCTTCTACGAGCAGGGGGTCGCCCTCTACCAGTCGGGGCAGTACTTGCCGGCGCTGCGCCAGTTCACCCGCGCCTACGAGATCTCTCCCAACGCCGTCGACGTCATCATCATGATGGGCTGGACCAACCTCAAGCTGAAGCGCTGGGAAGAAGCCCGCTTCTATTTCACCCGCGCCCTGCGCATCGATCCCCGTCTGGAGGAAGCGCAGATGGGGGCCTCCTTCGTCGCCCTGGAGACGGGGCGCGGCAAGCTCGATCCGCAATTGCTTTCCAAGCTGCTGGGCCGGCGCCAGAGCGATCCCAACGTGATGATCCTGGCCGCCGGCGCCCTGCAACAGGAGGGCCAGTACCTGGCCGCCGCCGCCCTCTACCGCCGATTGGAGCACGACAAGAACTATGGCACCGCCGCCCGGCTCGCCCTGACCACCATCTATGGCACCCAGGGCTTCGAGGGCGACGCCCTGCCGGCTGCCCTGCCGGCGCCCCAGCGCGCCCCCCGGTTGCGCATGCCCTTCCGCGCCGCCGACGGCGCCCTGTGGCGCGCCTCCGCCTCCGGCTGGCAGAAGTTCTATGTCAACGGCGTGGACCTGGGAGCGGGCGCCCCCGGCTACTATCCTCTTTCCCAGCCCACGCAGGGCGACCTCTATCTCACCTGGGTGCGGCTGGCTTCGCAGATGAACGCCAACACCCTGCGTGCCTACACCCTGCTGCCGCCGGCCTTCTATCGCGCCTTCCAGCACTACCGGGCGGCGGGCGGGAGCATGGGCCTGCTACAGCAGGTGTGGGTGGACGAGCCCCCCGACCACGACCTGTACACGCCCCGGTACGTGGAGGCCATGCGCGCCCACATTCGCGGGGTGGTGGATGCCCTGCACGGGCGCGGCGAGGTGCCGCCCACTCCCGGCCGCGGCGGCGGCATCTACGACCAGGACATCTCCCCGGCGGTGGTGGGCATCCTGCTGGGCGGCGAACTCGATCCCGCCACCCTCAGCCAGACCGATGTGCTCAATGCCGGCCAGACCAGCTACTCGGGAAGATACGTTTCCCTCGAGCAAGGCAGCGCCTCCGAGGTCTGGTACGCGCAGATGCTCGACTACCTGGTCGAGTACGAGACCTCGACCTACAACTGGCAGCATCCGGTGGCCCTGATCAACGGGCCGCAGACCGATCCCAAGCGGGGCGCCCTGACCGAGGAGTCGCTGCGCGCCACCCCCGCCTTCCCGGCGGGTTTGTTCGCCGCCTACGTCGCCTTCCCGTACTTCCCGGAGTCGCTCACCCGCGAGCCCGAGTATCTGCGCGCCCGCGACAGCCTCGGTCCCAACCCCGTGGCCGGCTATCTGCGCGCGCTCCGCAGCCGCATCTCGCTGCCGCTGGTGGTGACCGACTACGGCATCTCCACCGCCCTGGGCGTGCGCCGCGTGCAGGTCAACGGGTGGAACCAGGGCGGGCACTCGGAAGACGCGCAGGCGCAGATCCTGGTGCGGCTGGATGCCACCATCCACGACGCCGGCTGCGCCGGCGGCATCGTCTTCGAGCTGGCCGACGAGTGGTATCGCCAAGGCTGGATGCCGCAGGGCTTCGAGAGCCCGCCCGACCGCGCTCCCCTCTGGACCAACGAGCTGGATCCTAACAAGAGCTATGGTCTCATCGGCTATCGCACCCGCGGCTGGCGCTTCTTCGCCGGCGACACCGCCGCCTGGGACCAGCAGCCCAAACTCTACGGGGCGTCCCAGGGCGCGGCCTTGCACGACCCTTACGACGCCGAGCGCCAGATCCAGAGCGTGCAGGCGGCCGCCGACGAGGCCTACCTGTATCTGCGCATCGGCCTGGCCTGCCTCGACTGCGTGGGCGGGCGCCACGACGGCAAGACCCACTTCGACCAGGCCGCCTACGCCATCGTCCTCAACACTCTGCCCGGCCACGCCGGCCTGCAGCGCTTGCCCTTCGGCGGCCTGGCCCTGCCCTCCGGGGCCGACTTCCTCCTCTATCTGGGAGAGCCGGCGCAGTCCCGCCTGCTGGTGGCGGAGAACTACAACCCCTACGTGGTGGCGGCGCGCGGCGATTACCCCAACGAGGTGCAGATGTCCTATCGTCCCGGCTTCTCCGTCAAGCTGGTGCCCGCGGGACGCTTTCTCGAGTACCCGGCCGGGCCGGGGGGCAGCGCCAGCCTCTTCCACTATGGCGACGGCAACCCCGCCGCCTCCGACTACGATTCCCTGGCGGAGTGGTACGCCGACCTGAAGCACAACGCCCTGTTGGTCCGCATCGCCTGGGGGAAGCTGCTGGTCACCGATCCCTCCAGCCTGCGCGCCTTCTTCGGCTACGACGACGACACCGGAGTGCGCTCGGCCGTCAGCCCCGGGGTCGAGATCAGCGTCTTTGCCCTGGCGCCCGGCGGCAGCGACTGGTCGCGGGCGGCGGTGGCCGCTTCCGTGCCTGGCGTTTCCGGGGAGAAGCTGGCGCCGCCCCGCACCTTCACCTGGTCCGGGTGGAACGCGGTGGGGCCGCCGGACCTTTACATGAAAAAAGCCTACTACGAGATGCAGAGAGAATTCCTGGTCGGCCCGCAGGCGCCGGGGGGAAAGCCGGCGGGCCGCGCCGCGATTGACCGCGCGGCCGGGGTGAGATGAAATGAGGCGAACGCGTCCCTTTTCCATGCTGAAGCACCTGGCATTCTTGCTGCTCCTGGCGGCAGCGCCCGGAGTGCTGCGGGCGCAGGCCCCGTCCCAGGACCCGGTGGCCAAGGCCCGCGCTCTGGCTTACAGCGGGCGCGAGCACCGCGCCCAGGCCCTGGCCATCCTGCAGGAATACCTCAAGCAGGACCCCACCGACAGCGATGCCCGCACCCTCTACGGCATCGTGCTC
>DASPRL010000249.1 GCA_035624475.1 Terriglobales bacterium | reverse complement strand
CAGGCGGGCGTCCAAGGCGGCGCGCTTGGCGGCAAGATCCATCGAGTGATTCTACCGCAGCATCGGGCCCGGGCAGATGCGCAGGATGTCGTGCACGACCTGGAAGCTGCGGCCGGGGAAGTCGCGCTGCAGGGCGGCGGTGAGTTCGGCCAGGGTGGGCGCGCCGCCGCGTCCGTCCACGCCGTGGGCGTCGTCGAGCAGGATGACATGCGGGTAGGGATGGCCGAGGATGGCGCGCAGCTCCACCGACAGCCGGTCCATCTTGCCCACCTGCGCGTCCCAGCCGTAGTAGCCGGCGTCGAGCCAGAACACGCAGGGCTCGCCCAGCCGGGTGAGCACGTAAGGCAGCAGGAACTGGCTGTCGCCGTGCAGCACCTCGACGTGGGGGAAGCGGCGGAAGCGGCGGCGCGCCAGCGCGGCCAAGTCCGGGTCGCTCTCGATGGAGAAGACGCGGCCGAAGTCGCGGCGGGTGGCGGCGATCATCTCGCCGTAGTAGGTGCCGGTCTCGACCAGGGTGGTCAGGCCGAATCGCCGCGCATACTCGAGCACGGCGCGCTGCTTCACCAGGTGAGGAGTGCGCAGGGGCCGGCCGCGGAGCCGCCACCACAGGTAATCGGGATAGTGGGCCAGGGCCTTCCAGGCGGGGTAGAGGCGGGTGTGGCCGAAGGCGCGCCGCAGCAGCCGCGACATCAGAAGAGCCGTTCCTGGCGCTTGAGGTTGCCGAACGTGCCGATGTTGGCCAGGGTGAAGGCGAAGCGGTACTGGTTCTCGTTGCGCACCGAGCCCAGAGCGAAGCGGCGGTACTCCATGCTGAAACCGCAGCAGTCCCAGTTGTAGCTCCACTGGAAGGCGCCGTACTGCAGGAAGTGGAGGTTGGAATCGAAGCCGATGTTGGCGGCCACGTTCAGGCCGCGCTTGTTGGGATGGCCATAGCCCGCCAGGATGCGGAACTGGTTGAACTTGGGGGCGGTGGCGCCGCCGCTGCCGGAGGTCTCGGGCAGGGCGTGCAGGAAGGCTTGCGCCCCGCCCAGGAACCAGTTGCCGAAGTGGTAGTTGAAGTAGGCGAAGCTGGAGCTGATGCGTCCCAGCACGGGATCGTAGGCGAGGTGCCAGTCCAGGTCGGTGTGGGCGCTGGTCTGCAGGCGCAGCTTGGAGAGCACGGGAGAGAAGCGCCGCGGCCCGGTGAGGAAGGCCATGCCGGTGAAGTCCACGGTGGTGGTGAAGACGTTGCGCGTCCCCGGGATCACGGTGTTGCCGAAGTTGGGATCGAGGAAGTACTTCTGCGAGACCTCCCAGGTCAGCAGTTCGCGGACGCGGGAGCCGCACGCGGGCGGCTGGGGAGCCGGCTCCGCCGGCTGCGCTCCCGGGCCCTGGCCCAGCAGAGGCGCGGCGGCGGGAGCGGGCTCGGCGGGCGCCTCGCAGTCCCCGGGCGCGCTCTTGGTGTAGAGGCGGTTGACCACCGCGTACTCGACCTCGTGAGTGTCGCTCAGGATGTCGCGCTCGTCGAAGCGGATGATGGCGTCGAAGTTGTCCACCCCGGAGACGTAGCGGTAGGTCACCCGCGGCTCGATGACGTGCTTGAAGCTGCGCCCGCCCGCCTTGGGCTGGTAGATGCGGGAGAGCGCGGGAGGACGGATCTCCAGGCTGCCCTCGATGGCGAAGCGGTTGACGTTGGGCGTGGCGCTGGTGCCGGGCACGCGCTGGCTGTAGTAGGTCTCGCGCAGGCTGGCCTCCGGGCGGAAGCTCCAGCCCCCGGCGTGCAGGGCCAGGGCCACGGTGGGCTGCAGGTCGAAGCGCCCCACTACGTCGTCGCTCTTGAAGGTGGGGGTGCGGCGAGAGACACCCTCGGCGGCGGCGTCGAAGGACCACACCAGGGGCGTGTCACCGAGACGCCGGTCCACGCTGGAGACCTCCACGCTGGGCGTGTGCAGGATGCTGATCACGTCGCCCGGGGTGGTGCTCAGGAAGTTCTGATAGCGGGCGGCCATGAGGTTGAAGGAGAGGCCGTCGTAGTTCTTGGAGAGGAAGCCGACGGTCCTGGCCTCGGAGTTGACCGCCTGAGTGAAGCTCTCGCCGAAGGCTTCGCGGAAGGCCAGCGAGCTGAGGTAGTTGGCCGAGACCACGCCGCGGATGTCGTGGGCGAAGATGCCCGCGGCGTTGACGTGGATGTCCTGGCCCCCCTGGTCCACCGGGGGCGAGCCGATGCCGCGGTCGAGCACCCCGAAGTAGCTGGCCTCGATGTAGGAGTTCTCGCTGGGCTTGGCGCGGAAGGTGCCCAGCTGCGCCCAGCCCCGCTGCGAGAAGTACTCGGCGCCCACGGTGACGTCCATGCTGCGGTTGATGGCCCAGTAGATGGATTCCCCCAGGATGATGCCGCGGCGCGAGGAGGTGCCGCCGCTGGGCACCAGGAAGCCCGACTGCCGCCCCAGCTTCTGCGCCGGGTGGGAGGCGAAGGGGAAGTAGAAGACCGGGACCTTCCCCACCCGGAAGCTGCTGCTGTAGATGCGGGCCTCGCCGGTGACGTGGATGACGATGCGGGCGGCGCTGAAGCTCCACTTGGGGTTGGGCAATTCGCAGGAGGTCACCGTGCCGTGCTCCACGATGTACTCGTCGGGGCCGCGCTTCTCCACCACGGCCCCGCTGAAGGCGAAGGGATTGGAGGAGGTGAGGGTGACGGTGTGGCCGCGGAAAGTGGCGCCGGTGGTGCCGGTCACCTGGTAGAGCTTGCCGCTCTCGGTCGAGAGGTTGTACTCGCCGCGGGCGGCCTGGATGTGCTCGTCGTGGGGCCCGCCGTCGAGCACCACGTTGCCGGTGGCGGTGATCTGGCCGGTGGCGGCGTTGTAGGTGATCTCGTCGGCGCGCAGCACCAGTTGCTTGTAGTCGATCTCGACGTCGCCGCGCAGGGTGTAGACGTCGCCCGCTTTCTCCTGCTGGCGGGCGCGGATGGTGGCGATGGGGGCGCCCGGAGGCCCGGGGACCTCGACCGCGGGCGGCGGCTCCTGGGCTTCCTGCTGAGTCTCGGCGCCTGCGGCCGGCGGCGCCGCCGGCGGCAACTGGCTAGTAACTACGCGCGGCGCCAGAAGCAGATGACAAACGAGGGCCGCCGTGATACCTAACTTCATGCGGGGACTCATCGGGAGCCGTCGAAGGTAACACGGCGCGGGCCGCGGAGCAAAGCGCGGCCGGGCCCTCCCGAAGAGGCATCCGCGGCTCTGGAGCTTCGCACAACCCGTTCATGGCCTGCCCGCGCTGCGGTGATGAGTGCCACTGCGCTCCCCTCCCCGAGGAGGAGAGCTCCCACGTCTCTGTCCTCATCGATCCGGAAGATTTCGACGCCAGCGAGCAGCAGTTTTCCGCCTCGCTGGAGAGGCCGGCGGGCGCGGCCCGTGCGGCCGACGCCCCCCCGGCGCCCGCGATGCGTCCCGAGCTGCCGCCGGCCGCGAGCGCGCGCGACTTCCACCGTCCCGACGACACCTGGAGGCGCGAAGTCTCTTCCCGGGTGGACGCCTACCGGCGGCGCCGCCGCCGCTACGATCCCGAGGCCAGCCTGCCGCTGAACTTCGACGCGACTCAGCCGCAGGTGGAGCCGCAGGGCCCGCCCCTGCCCAGCTTCGCGCGGGCGCAGGCGGCGGCCCAGGCCCTGGCCGAGGCCCCCAAGATCATCGAGTTCCCGCGCCCACCGGCTCCCGCCGCGGAAGAGCTGGCGGAGCCGCTGGTGGAGACGCCCCGCATCCTGGAGGCGGCGGAGGTGGTGGAAGAGCCGCCGCGGGTGGAGCCCAGCCCGCCCATGCCGGCCATCACCCTGCCGCCGGAGCCCCAGGAGGCCGCGGCCGCGGAGCCGGAGGAGCCCGAGCCGGCGCTGCCGGTAGCGCCCGTGTCGCAGCGCGTCCAGGCGACGGTGGTGGACAGCGTGGTGGTGCTGGCCGCCTGCGCTCTCTTCGCCATGATCTTCCTCAAGCTGGCAGGCGAGGCTCCCCACGGACGCATGGCGCTGGCCATGCTCTCCTTCATCCCCAGCTTCTTCTGGTCGGCCTACCAGTACCTCTTCCTGGTCTACGCCGGGACCACGCCGGGGATGCAGGCGGCGCAGCTCGGCCTGGAGACCTTCGAGGGGACGCCGCCCACGCGGCGGGTGCGGCGCTTCCGCGCCCTGGCCATGGCGGTCTCCTGCATGTCGCTGGGGCTGGGCTACCTGTGGGCCCTGGTGGACGAAGACCGGCTGTGCTGGCACGACCGCATCACGCGAACGTACGTGGTGTAGCCAGGGGTCAGGAGTTGGAAGCCAGTCCCGTAAGCCTTCCCTCATGTAGCCCTTTGCGTCCTTTGTGATAAGCAAGAAGCCAACCACAATGGACACGAAGGTGACACCGAGGTCACAAAGGCTGACTGCTGACGGCTGACTCCTGACTCCCCTCCTGATACCATCCCTGCGCGAACTTCGGGAGGCGAGCGTGAACATCCTGTTGGGTCTTCTGGTCGGGGTTCTGATCGGGGTCTTTTCCGGGCTGGTGGGAGTGGGCGGAGGGATCATTCTGGTCCCCATCCTGATCTATGCCTTTCATATGGACCAGCACCAGGCGCAGGGGACTTCGCTGGCCATGCTGCTGCCGCCCACCGGCCTGCTGGCCTTCCTGAACTACTACAAGGCCGGGCACGCGGACGTGAAGCTGGGCCTGCTGATCGCCGCGGGGGTCTTCGTGGGCGGGTATTTCGGCGGGGAGTGGGCGCAGCACACTCCCCAGGAGGTCATGCGCAAGGTCTTCGCGGTAGTGCTGGCGGGGGTGGCAGTGAAGATGTTCCTCCAGAAGTAGCACCTGTC
>DASPRL010000248.1 GCA_035624475.1 Terriglobales bacterium | reverse complement strand
GCCTCCGGCCTCTATCACCTAGCCTTCGCCCTGGTGCTCTATGCCCTGCCCTCGTGGTGGCTGCTGGGGCTGCGCGCGCCTCAGGGGCAGGCGCTGCGTCCGCTGCTCTCCTACTACGACGTCTCCGAGTATCTGCCGCCGGTGAACAGCGGCAGCGCGCCCGCCAAGGTAGCGACCAAAGGCCGCCCCGGCTACGCCAAGCAGGTCATCATCTCCGCTCCCGACCACCCCGACAACTTCTCGCAGACCATCATCGATCCCAGCTCCCCGGTCAAGCTGGCGCACAACGTGCCCATGCCCAACCTGGTGATCTGGACGCCGGTGCCGGCGGCGGCGCCGGTGGCGGCCTCGCCGGGCCACGCTCGCCTCACCCTGCCGATGATGCCGGTGACGGTGGTGGCCCCGCCCCCGGAGGCGGGCAAGCGCGACACCGCCCAGCTCAACCTGCCCAAGCTGCCGCAGGCGGCGGTGGTGGAGCCGCCTCCGCCCGATTCCTCCGAGCGCAAGATCGCCGAGCTCAACATCGGCCACATGGAGGTACAGGTGGC
Organism: Terriglobales bacterium; assembly: GCA_035624475.1. NCBI lineage: Bacteria > Pseudomonadati > Acidobacteriota > Terriglobia > Terriglobales > Terriglobales bacterium. The sequence goes on along the minus strand of DASPRL010000248.1, from coordinate 21,673 downwards.
CGCTCCCAAGCTCCCGGTGGAGGAGCAGCGCGCAGGCGCCGCCGACGGTGCTGGGACGCCCCAGGCCGCGCCGCCTGCCGGCCAGGCCTCGGGCAGCGGCATGCAGGCGGCGGGACAGTTGCTCGCCCTCGGGCTCAATCCCATCGATCCCAACGGCAAGCTCTACGCCCCCGGCGGCAACCGCAGCGGCGAATTCGCCGCCGGTCCCAACGGCACTCCGGGCGCGCCCGGGACCCTGGACCGCGCCGGCGGCGGCAACGGCAACGGCGGCACCGGCACGGGCACGCAGGGTGGGCTGGGCAGCGGCTCCGGAGGCGCCATTCCCGGCGGCGTGTACGTGGGACCGGGGGCCTACAATCCCGGCCCGGCCGCGGTGGTGGCCAAGGTCCCTTCCGCCGCGCCGCCCGCAGGCGCCGGCCATCCCGGTAGCTCGGCGACGCGCAACGCATTGCTGGCCGCGGCGGCTCCGCCTCGCCTGGCCGACGTGCCCCGCAACACCAGCGTCCCTGCTCCTTCCACCAGCCCCAGCCCCAGCCGCAGCGGCAGCGACAAGATCGAGGACGAGGTCTTCGGCGGCAAGAAGTACTACCAGATGATCCTGAACGCGCCCAACCTGACCTCCGCCGGGGGAAGCTGGGTGATGCGCTTCGCCGAGTTGGCCGACGATCCCAAGGCCGGCGAGTTGACCGCTCCCGTCGCCCTCGACAAGGTGGATCCCGCCTATCCCAACCAGCTCATCAAAGACGGGGTGGAGGGCACGGTGACGCTCTACGCCGTGATCCGCGCCGACGGCTCGGTGGCCGACGTCAAGGTGCTGCGCGGCGTGGACGACCGCCTGGACCAGAATGCGCGCCTGGCGCTGCTGCGCTGGCGCTTTCGCCCCGCCACCAAGAACGGCCAGGCCGTGGACCTGGAGGCCGTGGTCCAGATCCCCTTCGTGATCGGGAAGAAGATCTCCTACTGAGGCCGTTGGCCTAAGAACAAACATCCCGATCCCGCAGAGCGGGAGAGGGAGCCCTATCGCTACCCGATCGTCAGCGAAGGGCAGCCGTCGGTCGTTGGCGCCGCCCTCTTAGGGGCACTTCTCCACGGAATCTTCGCCCGGACCGCTTTCGATTCTCAGTACGACACATAACTGGTCCTTCGTGCCGCCATGCTTCACATGGACAAGCGCGGACACTACATCCCACCCATCTCGCCGAAACTCCACTTCGTAGAACCCCTCCGGCAGTCTCTTCACCGCGAAACGTCCTTGCTCGTCTGTGACTGCGTCAGCGTCGTTGGTCTGCCTCTTTCGTTTCTCTTGCATCGACAAAGAGTGATCGAGCCAGACCTGTGCGTTATCGAAGACGTACACCTGCACGCCGGGATTGATCGCGCCGTATCCGGTCACCCGTCCACGGATTCGACGAACGCTCTGAGGGTATTCAACGGTCCTGTATTCAACGACCGCTGCGCAGACCCCCACGCAGAATAGAACCGTCGCTACCAAGCGGCCCTTTCGGAAGAAAGTCACACTGGATTTATACACCGCAGAGCGTCCGTGGCCATAGGGCTCCCTCGCTGCGCTCGGGATGTCTTTGATAGACCGGCCGACAACCGAAGGACGACGACTAGACCGTGGTGCTGCGCGCGGGCGAAGGGGCGCCCACGCCGTGCTCCACGTACTCGTAGATGGCGGGGTTGGTGCACACCTCATAATAGAGGCGGTCGGTCCACTGCTTGAGTTTGAAGTCGCGAGCCTCGACGTGGGGGATGCGCCCCTGCCGCACCACCACCCGGTGGAAGCTGCCCTGGGCCACCGGCACCAGCCCGCTGTACAGCCGTACCACCTCCTGGTCCCAGATGGTGGGCAGAGTGAGGTCGTGGGCCTGCAGGGAGATCTCCTGGGAGAGCTTCTGGAAGGCGGCCTCGTTGATGTGAATGCCGCCGATGTTGTAGCGCAGCAGGAACTCCTCGGGGGTGCCGCCGGTATCTTCGTCGTCCACCGTCTGGAAGTTGTAGACGTTGAACAGGGTCTCGGCGCCGTTGAGGTAGCGGCGGGAGCCGCGGCTGCACGAGGAGAGGCGGTCGCTCTCGTTGAGCGCCCCCGAGATCATGATGCGGCTGGAGCCGTCCATGAGGTACATGGGCGGCGAATCCTGGTAGGAGATACCGATGCCCAATTCCAGGGTGGGCAGCCCGGCCTGCTGCGACTTCTGGTTGTAGGCGCGGACGATCTCGGTGATCTCCTTGGCCAGCACGCAGGCGCGGCCCACCCCGAAGCCGGATTCTCCTTCGCGCTCGAACAGAGCCAGGATCACAGCGTCGCCCTCGATGAAGACCTTGTCGGCCCCGTACTTGGGGAGCAGCTTGTTCACCGGCTCGTAGAAGTTGAGGCTGAAATAGGAGGCGGGATTGAGGCCGCGCTCGGAGAGGGTGCGGGTCAGGATGCTGGACTCGCGGATGTCGGCCTTGATCACCACGTGGTGCACCACCCTGTCCTCCACCGGCTTCTGCTCTTCCGGCAGCAGGAACTCGTAGAGGGTGTTGTTGATGGCGGAGAGCTGGCGCAGCTTCTCGGTGGTGATGACGTTGACGCCCTCCATGGCGGCGTCCAGGGCCTCCAGGCGGCGCAGGTCGCGGTGGTAGCGGATGAAGTCGCGCAGAAAGCGCCCCGCCACCTTGCCGCGCTCCGTTCCCTTGCAGGCATCCAGGCGCTTGACCGCCTTGTGCAGGTTGTCGGGGGAGATCTTGCCGTGCTCCTGCAGCAGGGTCTCCACCCGCTTGCGCTCGGTGCTGGAGATGAGGGCGTTCTTGAGCTGCTGGGGATTGATGGGAGGGGAATACTGGGGCAGGAGGGGCACGGCCTCGTAGGAGGCGATGATGTGCTCCATCACGTTCTCGCGCTCCAGCAGGTCCACCCAGGCGGCCAGCAGCGCCTTCTGCGCCTTGCCCTTGGAGGTGCTCTCGTCGGGGGTTCCGCCTCCCAGCAGCTCCTCGGCGTTGTTCGGGGCGCTGAAGAGAGCGTCCAGACGGCGCTCCTCGTCGGCCCCGTCGAGCTCCAGGGACTTGAAGAAGGAGGCGGCGATCTCCAGCAGCGTCTGGAAGCGGTCGGGATCGCGCTCGTAGTTGCCCAGCATGACGTAGTGCTCGGCGTTAAGGAAGTCGTCGCGGCCGTCCTCCGTGAGCAGCAGGCGGTTCAGGAACAGCTCGTAGCTGGCCTCGGCGGCGCCGTCGCCGAACAACGAGCGGCGCAGGCGTGCCAGGGTCTCCTTCTCCACGTCGCGCAGGGTCTGGAACAGTTCCTGCCCGACGCGCCGCAACAGCGCCTTCTTGGAGACCTGGAACTTAGCGAAGCGCTCGCGCAGCTCCACCGCTTTGGCGGGATTGGGAGTGCGCGGCCCCTCATAGCTCTTCAGCTTGGCCCGGCAGCGCTCCACCACCAGGTTGAACTGCGCCAGCATCTCCGTCTTCAGGAACTTGATGAAGGCGAGCCGGGCCAGCAGGTCCACGGAGAGGTTAGCCTCCGCCTTGGCGCGATTGAGGGCCACGGTGTGCAGCGCCGTCAGCATGGGTCGGAAGTCGGCGGCGTCGGGGCCCTTGTAGGGCTTCATGGAGCCGCTGCCCTCCGCGCGCTGCATCACCGAGGGCGGGCGCTGCGCCTGGGGATCCTCCCGCGCCAGTTCCTCCACCGCGCCGTACTTGGCGATCAGGCGGAAGATGTTGAGGCGGGCGGTCTCGGCGAAGCGCAGGCTCAAGAAGACGTCGTGGCGCACGTTGTCCACCCCGGTGAGCAGCCCTTCCAGGACGATGGCCGGGGTGTAGGACTCCATCTGCAAGTCGCGGGCGAGTTCCGGAAGGTTCTCGCCGCGTTGCAAGAATGAAAAACGCGCCATAGGAACTTAGTCTTCGACCGGCCGGCGCCCGGGGGGCCGGCCCTCTCCTCGCTCCCGCACCCGGAGGGCACAGGATCAGATGGGGGTCTGTGGAGGCGACTTTACCACGCGAAAAGGGGCTTTCCCAAGCCCTTCCGGGGGTGTTCGCTCAGGGACGCCCGCTTGCCTGGCTGGCCTTGCGGGCGGCCTCGAACTCGTCGCCCGCTTGCCATTGGATGAGTCCGGGCAGGCTGGCCGCCTTCCAGCCCAGGGCAAAGCCGAATCGGGCGAGGGCGGCGTCGGCGGTGAAGTCCATCTCCGGGCGATATTCGTCGCTGGGCTGGTGATAGTGCTTGGCGGTGAACTGCCTGTGCTGCTGTTTGCCCCACTCCCGCGGATGTCCCTGGAACTTGTCGCCCTCGCCCACGGAGAAGCCGGGCACGCCCACCCGCGCCAGGCTGAAATGGTCGGAGCGGTAGTAGTAGCCGGCGCTGGGGTTGGAGTCGGGCACGATCTCCAGACGGAAGGTGCCGGCGGTGTGTTCCACCACGGGATAGAAGGTGGTGCGCTCCGCGCCCACCACCTCGACCTCCTCCGGCTCGCCCAGGGGCTGCACGTCGTCGAAGTTGAGGTCGAGCGTGAGGTGGGCGGCGGCCAGCGGCGGATGCTGGCCCAGATACTGGGAACCCAGCAGCCCCTGCTCCTCCGCGGTCACGGAAGCGAAGAGGATGGAGCGCGGGGGCCGCTCCGCAGCGGAAGCGTAGGCGCGGGCCAGTTCCAGCAGGATGGCGCAGCCGGTGGCGTTGTCGTCGGCCCCGTTGTAGATGCGGTCGCCGTCGACCGCGGGCCCGATGCCCAGGTGATCGTAGTGCGCGGTGTAGATCACCGCCTGGTCCTTGCGCGCTGGGTCGGAGCCCGGCAGCCTGCCCACCACGTTGCTGGATTCGAAGGTGCGGATCTTGCTGACCAGGTGCGCCTCGAGGCGGGCGGGCAGCGGGATGGGCTGGAAGTCGCGCGAGTTGGCCTGCTGCAGGAGCTGGTCGAGGTCCAGCCCGGAGGCGGCCAGCAGTCGCCGCGCCACCGCCAACTGCACCCAGCCGGCGGCGCGCAGGTGGGGCTCGTCGCCGCCCCGCAGGTAGGACTTTTCCCCGCTCCAGGAGTTGCGCACCACCTCCCAGCCGTAGCTGGCCATCTCGGTCTTGTGGATGAGGATCACGCCCAGGGCGCCGCGGCGCGCCGCCTCCTCGTACTTGTAGGTCCAGCGGCCGTAGTAGGTCAGGGCCTTGCCCTTGAAGAAAGCGGGATCATCGGAGGGCGGCTCGCTCACCAGCATGAGCAGCACCTTGCCCTTGAGGTCGGCGTCCTTGAAGTCGTTCCACTTGTACTCGGGGGCGCTGATGCCGTAGCCGACGAAGACGATGGGGGCATCGATGTCGCCCACCGGCTCCTGCTTCTCGTCGGTAGTCACGTAGTCGTCGCCCAGCTTCAGGGGCATGGGCGGGCCTTGATCGGGGACGAGCGTGAAGGTGCTCTCGGGCTGGGTGGTGATGCCGATGAGCGGCACCTTCTGGAACCAGGTGCCGTGGTCGCCGGCGGGCTGCAGGCCGTCGAGCTCGAACTGGGTGGCGATGTAGAGGGCGGCGAGGTCGCCGCCGCGGGCCCCAGTGCCCCGCCCTTCCAGCAGATCGTCGGCCAGAAACTTGACGTGAGCGCGCATGCGCTCCGCCGAGATGCTCTCCATGGCCGCCAGCGCGGCCCGCGGCAAGCGCGCGGCAACCTCTCCGGCCTTCGGGGCGGAGCGCGGCGCCCCTTTCTGAGCGGGGGCGGGCAGGCATACGGCGAACAGCAGGAGCAGGGCAAGATACGGGATTCTGCGCATGACGGACTCTCCAAGGAAGAGCGCTGGTGCAGACCCAATATTCTACTCGCCGCCAGAGGATGCGGCCAGTGGCCGACCCGCAGACCGCGGGTCAGTTCTTGGAGCTTCAACCCGCCTTGAAGTCGGGGACGTCCTCGCGCGGGCGGAAGAGCGCGGCCGGGGGCTTGCCCGCCGCCTGCGCCAGTCGCGCCGCGATGCTCTCGACGTCCTGCCGGCTCCAGCCCACACTCGAGATCTCGACCCCGCCCTCGGACGTGATCAGGAAAACGGTGGGCACGTTGGTCAGCCCATAGGCATTGGAGACGGGATAGCTGCGGGTGTCGTCGAGCAGCACCGGGAAGCTGATGCCGTACTCGCGCAGGAAGGCGGCGGTGTCCTTATTGTCGTCCTGGGAGATGCCCAGCACGGTGGCCTTCGTCCCCGCACAGGCCCTGTGGATCCTCTCCAGGAACGGCAGGGTGAACTGGCAGACGGGACAACTGACCTTGAAGAACGCGGCCAGCACCGGGCCGCGCTGCAGCGCCTCCGCGAGCGAGAACTTCTTGCCCTCCATGCCGGGAAGGGTGAATCCCGGGGCAGCGGCTCCAGTCTCCAGAGCAGGCATTTCAATTCCTCCGATCGGACCTCATTGGATTCGCCAGCAGGCCGACGCGTTGCAGGATCTTGCGGGCCAGCCCGGTGAGGGGAAGATGGGCCAGGCGGGAGCGCGGCACCCAGCGCGTCCCATGGCCGGCGCCGCCCGCCCCGCCCCGTACCTCCACCTGGTAGTCGGTGGTGGTGATGGAGTGGCGCAGGCGCAGGAGGACGCCGGCGCCGTGGGCCGCGGCGCGGGTGGGGCGCGCTGCCGGCAGCTCCCACATCCCCGGCATGAGCGAGGCGCGAGCGGGCCGGCGCCGCAACCGCACGGCGCCGTCGCGCAGGGCCAGCCGGTAGGCAAGGCGGGCCTGGTGGCGCGCCGGCTGAGGCGCACGCGCCAGCGCCCCGCGGCTCCGGCACCAGCGCGCCAGCGGGCAACGCCCGCACTCTGGCTCTCCCGGCAGGCAGACGGTGGCGCCCAGTTCCATCATGGCCTGGTTGAAGTCTCCGGAACGCTCGCGGTCGAGAAGCTGTGCGGCCAGCCCCCAGGCCTCCTTGGGGGAAAGATGGCCGCCGCGGAGGCGGCTGAGGACGCGTTGCACGTTGCCGTCCAACACCGCCTCCGGCTCGCCGAAGGCGATGCTGGCGATGGCGGCGGCGGTGTAGCGGCCGACCCCGGGCAGCGTCCGCCATCCCTCCGCAGTGCGCGGAAACTCCCCGCCCCGCTCCCGCACCAGCACGCGGGCGGCGGCATGCAAGGCGCGGGCGCGGCGGTAGTAGCCCAGACCGCTCCAGGCGGTCAGCACCGAGGACGCTCGGGCGCGGGCCAGCGTGCCTACATCCGGAAAGCGCTCGAGGAAGCGGCGATAGTGTCCGAGCACCGCGTTCACCCGCGTCTGCTGCAGCATGATCTCGGAGAGCCAGATGCGGTAGGGGTCGCGGGTGGCCCGCCAGGGCAGGAGGCGGCGATGCCGGCCGTACCACGCCAGCAGCGCGGCGCGCATCCCGGCCTGCGACCGGCGATTTCCCAGCGACCGTCGAGCCATGGTGTCGCCGGGCATTGTAGGAAGCCCGGACCGCCGGCGCAATCGCCTCGCTGCAAAAAAGAAGGGCCGCTCCGAAGAGCGGCCCTGACCTGCTGCCGGCGAGCTAGCGCGGCGTGAAGTCCTGGGTGAACCCGATGTTCACCACGTCCAGGAACTTCGGCGTCCCGGGCGGCATCTTCGACGGATCCAGGAAGTCGGTGTCGAAAGAGTACTGGCGGGGGGTGGGCGGGCTGTACACCGTGGTACAGCACTTGAAGAACCCGTTCCCGTACTGCGAGTAGTAGAAGCTCACCATGGACCCCGAGTAGTAGTTGATCGACCCGTTCCAAGTCTCCAGGTACCTGAGGAAATTGTGCACGCCGCCGTCCGTGCCCCAGTCCTGGCTGGAGGCATAGGGGTTGGGGGGATAGAAGGTGAAGTTGATGGACTTGCCGCTGGCGATGGCCACCCGGTACCAGGTGGTCGAGGCGCAGCGCTTCCCGGCGCAGGAAATGGTGGTGGGGTACTGCAAGCTCTGGTAAGTGGTCCAGGCGTTGCTCAGCAAGGTGACCGCGTCGGCAATCACCGCGGAGGAAGCGTGCGGGTTGCCGAAGCCAGCCAGGTTGGCGTTGTAGTCGCCCAGCACGTACACCGGCTGCTCGCCGACCACGGTGAAGCCGCCGATGCCGCCCGGCGCCATGGGTACGTTGCCCAGGCTGCCGTCCTCCACGATGAGCACATGGCGCGCCCCGGTGACGCGGTTCTTGCGCGCCAGGGTGGTGCAATTGGTGATGCGTTGCCAAGGGTTGCCATTCACGATCAAAGGCGGGTTCTGGACCGTGGTGGGAGCCGCCGGCGGGTTGGCGAAGGCGTTGGCCAGGTTGGTGGCGCCGGCCTTATCCAGCGTGGGCAGGCCGTCCACGTTCTCCGACAGCTCCATTTGGTTGTTGGGGCCGAGGATGCTCGGATCGGGCACGGCGGAGTCGATGTTGTCCTCGAAGTTCCACGAGCCCACCAGGTTGCCCTGGCTGTTGGGCAGCATGCCGCGCCGGTCGGAGTAGTAGAGGATGTAGCCGTTCTGGGAGGCGGACTCGACCAGCGCGCCGCTGGCGCCGATGGCCCCGCTGAGCCAGCGCCGCAGGTTGTTCACGTCCAGCTCCACCGCATTCATGACCCCGGCCAGGGCGCAGCTGCTGGCGGTGCCCGCCGCCACGTCGCGCACCTCGCCCTCGCGCGTGTCGTAGAAGTTGATGGGATACCACGCGTACTGGGTGTTGGCCCCGCTGACGGTGGCGCCGAATTCATTGGCGTCGGTGGTGTTCCCGTTCAGGTTGCGGTCCGCCTGCATCTGGAAGATGAGGATGGCGTTGGGGTGCACGGTGTTGGCGCGGCCCTGCTCCGAGTTGGGATAGTTGAGGCCGCGGGCGAAGCCCAGGCTCAGCCACTCCTGGGTGACCGGGATATAGTTGCCGGCCGCGTTGCGGTATTCCACCCGCAGCCAGCCGCCGATCAGCGGCCAGGGCGCATTGGGAGCCAGGGCCGGCACCTGCACCGGCTGGGTCCAGTCCGGGTCCTGGGCCTTGGCCGAGGGCGCTGACGCCTTCAGGATGCCGTCCGCAAAGAAGTAGTTGGTCCCGCCCACGTTGACCCCGGCCGCATAGGGACCGACGTTGTCGAGGAAGACGTTCTGGGGGTCGCCGGCGCCGCCGGGCAGGTTGGCAGGGTTGTCATCCAGCAGCACCCGGATCTGCGCCAGGTTGTACTCGCGCGACTGGCCCACCGCCGAGGTGGGCAGCTCGCCCGCCTGCGGCCGCCGGATGATCTCGATGGGCTGCACCCCGCCCTGCACGAAGGGCAGTTGCAGGTTCTTGGCGCCGGTGCGCCCGTTGATGATCATGCCGTTGTAGGTGGTCTGCGAGATGGTCGTCCAGTTGGGGTTGATCGCGCTGCCCACGGTCCCCACCAGGCTGCCTTCGGTGCTGGCCAACTGCCGGCACGCCGGCTGCGCGCCGTCACAACCATTGGGCGCCGTGGGGATCTTGATGTAACCGGTGTAGTTGGTGGCGGTGGGCCAGCCGTTGGCCAGGTTGGTGCGGATGACGTCCCCGACCGCCGAGATCTTGGCGTGGAAGGTGGTGCCCGATCCCGCCGCCAGGAAGAAGTTGCCGTTGGTGTGCACGCGCCCGGTGAAATCGAGGAGGGGGCCGGCGTAGGTGCTGAGGTCGCCATCGGAGAAGATGCCGAACTGGAAGACCGGGATCAACGCCACTTCCACGCTGCGCGTCATGCGCACCTGCGCTCCGCTGGGCCGGGCGGCGGTCACCGCCAGCGTCATGGGCACGATCTGGGCGGCCAGTCCGGCATCCGGGCCGGTGGTGATGGTGCGGTTGGTGGAGACCGGCGCCCCGTTCCCCTGGATGCCGTTGGGGAAATTGAAGGCATACTCGGTGTAGATGGTGCTGGGCAGGGCGGGCTGGAAGGCGCCCAGCCCCTGGATGGTGGCGGCCGAGGGAGCGGCCTGCGCCTGGTAGAGCTGCCCCAGGTCCGACATCATCTTCTCCATCCCGGCCTCGGCGCCGTAGTAGGCCAGGTTGTTCTCCAGGTCGTTCTGCCCGATGCGCTGCTCCGAGGTGGTCGCGTAGATCAGGGCGATGGCCAGCGCCGACACCAGGATCAGGATCAACAGCGCCGCCAGCAACGCAAAACCGCTCTCCGTGCTCTCCCGTCTGCCCCTCATGGTCGTCCTCTCCTTATTTGCCTTGCGAAACGTGCCTCACTGATAGCGGTCGCGGAAGCTCAGGTTCCGCGGCACCACCGAGGTCCCCAGGGTCAGCCGCTGGAAATCGCCCAGCTGCTTGATGCGCGCCGAGGTGCGCGCCGTCACCGCGATGTTGACCTGGCGGATCTGGTTGGGCTTGTTGTTGGCGTCGGGGAGGTTGGCCGTGGCCACGCCCGTGTTGTCGTCGAAGATGTCGAAGGTGAGCTGCAGGTTCTCGATATTGTCGGCGATGGGCACCGCTTGCTGCGCGTTCACCTGCCGCATCAGCCGCGGCGTGCCGGCGGCCGTGACCTGGATGAAGTAGGTGATCACATTCAGCCGGTAGGCGCTGGTCTGGGGATAGGTCCCCGCCGCCGCCGGCGGGGAGGGATTGGCCAGCGACTTGACGTTTCCGGCCGCCGCCCCCGACTGGTTCACGTTCAGGGGATCCAGGTTGCCGAAGGTGATGACGTTGCCGGCGATGCCGGTGATCTCCCCCACCGCCGTCCCGTTCGCGTTCTGCACGTAGAGCACATCGCCCACCTGCAGCCCCACCACCGGATCGTTGATGGGGGGGTTGTACCCGGCGGCGAAGGTGATCTGCGTGCCCGCCGCGTTGATGGCGGTCAGCGGGAAGGTGTTCAGGGGGAGCGTGTTGTCCAGGTAGACCACGGTCACGGCGCGGGTCTGCACCCCCAACTGCATGGGGCCGCCGTTGGGGTTGGGCACGATCCCGGTCATGAGGGCGTTGGGATACTGGTTAATGGCGAGATAACAGCCCGCGGCTGCGTTGCAGGCGAACTTGGGCGCGGTGGAGCCGGCGCCGGTAGGCAGTTGAATGCCTCCCTGGGGGAAACCCGTGGCCGCCAGGCTCAGGTCGCGGCTGAGAAAGCTGATGGCGGTGCGCGCGTTCTGCTGCATCTCGGCGCGCTGCGTCACCATGGCGGTGGCATCCATGGCCTTGGTCAGCATCATCATGGCCGCCGCCAGCACCAGCGTGGCCAGCGCCATGGCCACGATCAACTCCACCAGGCTGTAGCCGCGCTGCCGTTTCTGCGATCGCTTTGCCATGGCTCTTCTCCTATCGGTAGCTGGAGATGTATGACGCGACCTGGTAGGTGCGGAAGCCGCGCTGGGGGGTCGCGTAGGAAATGGTCACGGTGATCTGCCGCAGGGACGGGTCCACCGCCCCCGAAGGCAGGAACACCTGCGTGATGTCGATCTGGCGGGTGAAACCGGAGAGCGGCACGATGACGTCGTCCCCCGTCCCCAGCAGCCCGTCCGGCCCCGGCAGGATGAGCTGGTCCGGCGGACCCACGTCGTCGGCCGTGCCGATGATGCCGTCGGGCCCGGGCTGCAGCAAGGGCTGCGGACCGTTCAGGAATACTCCCCCGTTGGCGACGTTCTGGATCTGGGCATAGGTCAACTGCGCCGTGTCGCGGGCGGCGAAGACGCTTTCCAGGGCTTGCGCCGCCTTCTGCCGCGCAATCAGGTCTTCCTGCGCCACCTGCATGTTGCCCACCGCCACCGTGAACAGTCCCAGCAGGCTGACGATGCCCACCGCCAGCACCACGATGGCGATCATCACTTCCAGCAGGCTGAAGCCGGCCTGCCGCCCTCCCCGCTTTCCCGGCCTGCGCCTCAGTTCCATTGCACACCTCCGGCAGCCGTGCGCGTGAGTTGCCAGCCCCGGATCCGGCCGGTCGCCCCGTAGATGGAGACCGCGCGGCAGCTCATCAGGTCGCCGGGGCGGCAGATGTAGATCACGCCGCTGTCGACGCGTCCCAGGTTGTCGCGCGCCGAACCGTCGGGATAGAAGAAGATCTGGTTGACGTTGCCGCCGGCGTTGCCCTGGTCCAGGTCGAGAGAGGTCGCGCCCGTCCCGAAGTTGTCGGGGGTGGTGGCGGTGGTATTGGGCATGCCCGGCACCACCGTGAACTGGATGTCGTAGGGCAGGGGCACGGTGCTGATCACCTGGTCCACGCCCCCGGTGCGCTGCGTCAGCACGATGTTCTGCGCCGGATTATTGAAGGTGAGATAAAAGATGGTCCGCTTGGCCACCGCGCTCTCTCGGGCCATGCGCATCTGCGTGAGCAGCGTCTGGTAGCCGGTGTTGACCCGCATGGAGCGCAGCGCCACCGGCAGGTTGAACAGCGCCACCGCCGCCAGCACGATGACGATCGCGATGACGATCAGTAACTCCAACAAGCTGAACCCGGCTTGCCTCTGGACCTTCTTCATCGCACGCCTCTTGGACTTCTCCTCTTGCTTCTTGACGCCCACGTTGAGGGGGCACCCCAATTTGCAACCACCGCCCCGAGAAGAGCCGCCGCGAATGTTAGCACTCAGAGCACACCGGCTTCCACCTCGGAATGTGCTTTCTATCTTATTGAGTACAAATATGATTACCCCTAGCTGGCCGGACATGCGGAGGAGCAGGGACCTAGTCAAATGTAACAGAATGTTACATTTTTGGAATCATGATTCCCAGTCGCTCGAGGGTCATCTGGATCCGCTGGAGGCGGGTGCGGCGGCCTGCATGGTGGCCGAGTGCGCGATCGCCGCCCAGCCCTTCTTTTGCTTCTGCCAGATGGTCATGATGCGGTAGGGCCCGGAAGGCAGGGGCTGGCCGTTGGAGGTGCCCTTGAGGGTGACGGTGTAGGTCACGATGGCGAGGTCGCCGCTGGGCGCCACCTGAACCTCGCCCATGGCGTACTCCTCCAGGGAAAGCTGCTTCCAGTGCTCCAGGGCGGCGGCGCGGTCGCGCGTGCCGCTGGCGGTGACGGAGACGAAGGTCGCGGCCAGGTGCTGCTCTACCGAGTCCCAGTTCTTGGCCTGGATGTCCTTCCACAGCAAGCGCTCGAACTGCTCGGCGCCGGTGGCGCTGCTCCACTCGGTGACGGGTTTTTCCTTCCACATGGTGCAGCCGGCGAGCAGAAGGGCGGCGGCCAGACCCAGGCCGCAGGCGGAGGCGATGCGGGAGCGCGACATGGGCGGCATTGTACCCGTCCCCGCCGTGATTGCAAACGTCCGCCCGCCTGGGGCGGCCCTGTCAGCGGGAACCGGGCGTCAGTCCTTGCCCGCGCCGCAGCCCCCGCAGCCGTCTGCCCCGCAAGCGCCGGGTGGCGTCTGCCCCGCCCGCCCCAGCGGTACGGAGTACTGCTGCTCGATCTGTTCGCGGAAAAGGGGGCCGGAGTTGTAGGCGCAGAAGGGATAGATGTGGCCGTCGGGGGCAGCGTAGTGGATCACGCAGCGGCGCACCCGCTCCACGTCGTAGTTGTAGGAGTCCATGAAGTGCATGGCGCTGACCAGGATGGCGCGGTAGGTGAACTTGCCGTCCATGCCGTCGCGCCCCAGCTTCTTGTCGGTGAAGCCCTGCAGCGTCTGCACGAACTTCTGGAAGGTGAGGCCGCGGGGCGCGAACTGCGGCCGGAAGTGCTTCTGCAGCTTGGACCAGATCTTGAGCTTGCTCCACAGCTTGACCCGGGCGTTAGGGATCTGCTGTGCCAACTCGTAGATGTCCTGCAGCATGGCGCCCACGTCCACGAAGCGGGTGATGGGCACGGCCTCGCGCGTGGCTTCATCCACGAACAGGTAAGTGCCCAGAGAGCAGTGAGGATGGCAGGAGAGGTGCACGGTGAGTTCGCCGCGCAGCGCCGAGATCAGCATGGAGAAGGGCTGCACGCAGGAGAGCGGGAACCAGTCGTGGTAGGCGTCGGTGTAGCCGCTCTGCTCGGCGATGGCGTGGGCGACGTCGGCCTGGGTGAAGCGCTTGGCCGCCAGCTCGTTGCGGTTCAGCCGCCCGGTGAAGGTCACGGGCTGGAAGGTCAGGCCGGTGATGACGTCGGCGTTCTTCACCGCCAGGCGCACGATGTCGCCGATCTGCTGGTCGTTCAGGCCGCGCACGATGGTGGGCACCAGCACGATCTTCATGCCCACAGCGCGCGCGTTCTCGATGACCCGCATCTTGGTGGCGGCCAGGCGCTGGCCCCGGGTGCGCAGGTAGATGTCGTCGGTGAGGCCGTCGAACTGCAGATAGAGGGTGGTGAGGCCGGCCTGCTTGGCCTGGCGGGCGAATCCGGGGTCGGCCAGCAGGATGCCGTTGGTCGCCGCCTGCACGTGGCTGAAGCCCAGGTCGCGGGCCAGCGAGCAGGCCGCGAAGAACTGGGGATACAGCGTGGGCTCGCCGCCGGAGAACTGCACGATGCGCCCCGCCACCGGCTTCTCCTCGCGCAGGGCCTGCAACATGGCGCGCACCTGCTCGAAGCTGGGCTCGTAGAGCGTCCCCGAGGTGTTGGCGTTAGCGAAGCAGATGGGGCAGGTGAGGTTGCAGCGGTTGGTGAGGTCGAGGTTGGCCAGGCCGGTGTGCGAGGTGTGCAGGGAGCAGAGGCCGCAGTCGGCGGGGCAACTCTTCGCTTCCATGACCGCGGGGTTCATGAGCCCGCGCCCGTCGCCGAACTGCCACTGTTCGCACTTGAGATACAGTTTCACGTCGGAGTAGTAGAGGTCGCGGAAGTAGCCGTGCTCGGGGCAGGTCTTCTCCATCCACACCTTGCCGTCTTCCTCGAAGAGGCGTGCCTCCAGGGTGACGGCGCCCTTGCACTCCGGGCACAGCGACCGCGTGAGCTTGGGCAGGCCGGTCTGCAGCGGCGGGATGGGCGCGCCGGTGAAGGTGGTGGCGGGCTGGAGCGGCTTGAAGTCGGGGCGCGCCGCCGTGGCCATGGGCGGCGCGGCCGGCTGGGCTTGGGGTTGCGCTTTCCGGACCGGCAGCAGGGTGTCGGTGCTCAATGGTCTGCTCCTTTGGATCCTTGTGGATTTGCCCTGCGGCGCGCGCCGCCGCACGGATAGACGGCCACCCGCCCCCGGAGATGCCGGGGTCCAGAAGATTCAAGCTTGACCCCAGAGCGCACGGATGGGAAGTGATTTGCATCACGCTATCGCGTGACAACGCCGGAAGCAGGTGTCATTCCTCTTCCAGCCGCGCCAGCAGCTTGCGGCTGCGCGCCTTCATCGCGGGAGTGCCGTTGCGGACGGACTGGCGCAGCAGCTCGAGCACGCTGCCGCGGAGAGAAGGCTCCTGTTGGGCGAGATCGGAGAGCCCTTGCAGCGCGAAGGTCTTCACGATCGAGCTGCGGTCGTCCAGATAGAGCTGCAGAAGCGAGGCCGCGTGCCGGCACTCCGCCGGGCTCAGGGGCAGGCGCGGCACCATCGCGGCCAGGTGCCAGCGCACCTCCGCTTGCTCCGCCTCCGCCAGCAGGCCCAGCAGCTCTCTCTTGTAGCGCCGGAGCAACCCGGGAGCGGCGCGCGTCACCTTCTCGATCGCGTCGGCGGCCCGCATGCGGACGACCAGGTCCTCGGACCACAGGCCCGCCATCAGCGCGGAGAGGAGGCGCGGCTGGCGCGCCACCATGGCCGCGACCTCCTCGCAGCGCCCGAGGCTGCGCCGGTCGCCGCCTCCCAGGAGCCGGAGGATGTCCTTCGCGCGCATGGGGGGAGCATAGCAGAGCGAACAAAGACATCCGGGACCTTGGGCTGCGCCAGGTGGAACTTTTTTCCCGGCACACCGTATCAGTGGGAGGAAGCAGGAGGTCAAAGTGAACTCACGATCACCGCGGCAGGCGGCTCGAGGCTTGCTACTGGGATTGCTCTTGGCGGCCTCCTTCCCTCTGGCTGCCCAGCAGGACAAGGGCTCGCACAGCGCCGGCATCATCGCCAGCGACCAGGTCAGCGCGCAGGACCTGGGGCTGCCACTCTACCCGGGCGCGCACCGCTACAAGGACTCCGGGGACGACAGCTCCGCCGTTCAACTGGGCCTGTGGGGGGGCGACTCCGGCTTCAAGCTGATGGTGCTGAAACTGGAGGCGGGCGACTCGGCTGACAAGGTAGCGGCCTTCTATCGCAAGGCTCTGGCCAAATACGGCAAAGTGCTTGACTGCAGTGATCCGAAGGCCCCGCGTACCGCCGAAGGCAAGGCGTCGAAGCAACTGACTTGCGATGCCGACGAGCCCAGGCCGGGCGAGATGGTCTTCAAGTCCGGCACGCGGGAAAAGCAGCACGTGGTGGGCATCCAGACCAGCGGCGGACATGCCCGCTTCCAGTTGGTCTATCTCGAGCAGCGGGGCGTGGACGACAACCAGTAAGTCCTACCGTCCCACCAGCACGAAGGCGCCCCAGTAGTAGGGCAGGTCGCGCCCATAGCGCTGTTTCACCTTCTCCCGCATCTCCAGTTGCGCCTGGCGCAGGGCCTCGTGCTTCTCCATGCCACCCAGCCACTTGCCGTAGAAGAGCGACATCAGTTCCTGGGTCTCCTGGTCCGGCACCGGCCACAGCGACATCAGGACCGCCTGCGCGCCCGCCTCCTCGAGCGCCCGGCGCAACCCGAAGACGCCCTCGCCGTTCTTCACGTCCCCCTGTCCGGTGTTGCAGGCGCTGAGGACCACCAGCTCCGTCCCCTGGAGATTCAGGCTGGTGGCCTCGTAGGCGGTGAGCACGCCATCGTCGAGGCCCTCCGGCGGCGGCTGCTGTGCCAGGGCGCGGTCGGCGCCGGCGAAATAGAGCCCGGAGCGCAGCATGGGGTCTTCCAGCCCGGAGGGCGGCGCGTTGCCCAAGCCCAGGCGCTCGGTCTTGAGCTGTTGGTCAGGAAGGAAGAAGCCGTGGGTGGCGAGGTGGAGGACACGCGGACTGCGCGCCCGCTTGACCGCTTCCTCCAGCGCGCGGTCGGCGGTGTAGCTCGCCACCTGCCACTGGCGCTGCTGCAGAAGACCGGTGACGGCCTGAATCTCGGCGCCGGTGCCGGGCAGCGGTGGCAGCGTGACGCCCGTACCCTGGTCGCGGGAAAGCCCGGGGGAACCCGCCATCGCCATCTCCACCGGAGCGGTCGCTCCCGGCGTCCCCAGTTTTTGCAGCGCGGCGCGCTGCGGGGTCTCGCCCAGATCGAAGGCGGGGTTGCCGATGAGCACGGCGGTGCGGGCGGCGGGCGCGGCAGCCGCGCGCAGCAGGTCCTTGGTGCTGGAGAGCAGGCGCAGGTCGTACTTCTCCAGCAGCAGCTTGCCGTCGGGAGCGGGGATCAGCCCCAGCGGCATCTGGTTGAGTACGCCGTCGGGCGAGAGATAGACACGCTTGCTGCCGGCCAACAGCGGCTCCAGCGGCTTCCAGAACAGCTCGTAGGCCCGGACGCCGGGAGCGATGACGGCCTCGCCGGCGGCTTCCATGCCGCGCGCCTGCACCCCCTGCTGGAACTGGATCAGGGGCGCGCCCTCCAGGTCCTTGCCTTCGCCCAGCACGATGTATGCCGGCTGGTCCTTGGTCTCGGGCGTGACCACCAGCGCCACGTAGTAGGTGGTGTCGGTCCACTTCTTGCCGTCATAAAAGCGGAAGCGGGCGAACTCGACCGCGGCCTCGCCCGGCTTCAAGGCATCGCGCACCTGCAGCCAGGTCACGCGCTCCAGCTTCTTCTGCTGGGCGAAGGCTGCGGAGCGAGCCACCAAGGCGCGCTCCAGCTCGTTGGCCTCGCTCTCCAGTTGGTCGACCTGATTGCGCCAGGCCTCGCGGTTCTTGGGTTGCGCGTTGAGCAGGGCGGCGATCTGCGTGCGCTTGGCGGCCAACTGGTCGAGCAGCTTGAGGGCTTCGGGATCGCCCGAGGCCTCGACCTGCCGCCGCATGGAGGCGACGCTGCCCGCGATGAAGCCCTTCTCCCAGAGCAACAGGTCGTACATGCTGCCCGCCAGCTCCGGTTGTCTCTCCCGGAACCGATGCACGAAGCTGAAGTACTGTGGGAATCGGTACTCAACCGTGGCAAGGAACCCCAGCCGCTCCTTCTCGCTCATGTAGGTGAAGTAGTACTGAAGATTCCGAAAGAGAATGTCAAAGGACCGGACAAAAAGGGGCTGGGCTTCGCCGTACTTGTCTTGTGCCCCGTAGAGCAGCGCCAGGTTGGCAAGGGACGAGGCTACCTGTTCGTGCTCCGGTCCGAGGACGTTTTCGTCGATGCGCAGGCTGCGCCGGAAGAGGAGCTCGGCCTGGGCGTACTTGCCCTGCAGTGTGTAGAGCGCAGCCAGGTTGTTCAGGGAATTGCCCACATCGCGGTGCTCCGCACCGAAGACCTTCTCGCGGATGGCGAGAGCACGCTGCATGAGGGGCTCCGCCTCGGCATACTTGCCTTCCGCCACGCGCACGGTAGCCAGGTTGTTCAGCGCGTTGGCTACGGCGGCATGCTCCCGGCCGAAAACCTTCTCCCGAATGCCAAGAGCGCGCTCGATAAGAGGCCCGGCTTGGCCGTACTTGCCTTGCTCGTAGTACACAGCCGCCAGGTTGTCCAGCGCGGTGGCCACATCCCGATGCTCCGCCCCTTCCGTCCTTTCCCAGATGTGCAAGGCGCGCAGGAGGAGCGGCTCGGCCTCGGCGTACCTGCCCTGCTCACGGCACAGCTCTCCCAGGTTGTTCAGCGCCTTGGCCACGTCGGGACGCTCCGGTCCCGGCGAGTTCTCCCAGATGCGCAGGGCACGCCGGTAGAGCGGCTCCGCCTCGGCATACCTGCCCTCTGCCTGGTACAGCACCGCCAAGCCGTCCAGTGAAGCCGCCACGGCATGATGATCCGTCCCCAGGACCTTCTCCCGGATGCGCAGCGCACGTTGATAAGCGGGCTCAGCGTCAGCGTACCTGCCTTCCTCGTAGTACAGCATCCCAAGGTCCTGGAGTGACTCGGCAACATCGGCGTGGTCCGCTCCGAAGGCGTCCTCCCGGATGCGCAGGGCGCGCTGGAAGAGGGGCTCGGCCTCGCCGTACTTGCCCCACTCCTCGTACACCGTCGCCAGACCGCTCAGCACCTCAGCCAGTTGCGGGTCTCCTGGCTTGAGCACCTTCTCCTGGACCTGGAGGGCCCGCTGCAAGAGGTGCTCGGCCTCGGCGTACCTGGCCTGACGCCTGTACAGCTCCCCCAGGTTGATCAGAGCGGCAGCCACTTCGGGGTCCTCGGGACCCAGGGCCTTCTCGCGGATCTGCAGCGAGCGCTGGAAGAGGGGTTCGGCCTCGGAGTACTTGCCTTGTTCTCCGTACAGCAGCGCCAGGTTGTTGAGCAATTTGGCGAGCGCAACGTCGCCGGGGCTCAAGATCGCCTCCCCCAGGCGCACCGCCTCCTGGGCCACGGGAACGCCTTCCGCGTACCTGCCCTGCGCGCGGAGCTGCTCCGCCGCGAGGCTCAGCTGCTGCAACCGCTCCAGCTGGGAAGACTCCGCCGACTCGGTCTCTCCCCGCAGCCGGTGGGCGCGCTGCTCCAGCTCTTGGGCTTCCGCCAGTTTGCCTTCCGCCTTGTAGGTTGCGGCCAGATTCTCCAGAGGCCGGGCCAGGTCAGGATGCTCGGGCCCGCGCGCCTTCTCCCAGATGCGCAAGGCCTGCTGCAGCAGGCGCTCCGCGTCGGCATACCGGCCCAGGTGAAAGTAGGCCGCCGCCAGACGGGTGAGAGCGTCGGCGGTCCCGGTGTGATCCATGGCGTTGTGCGCTTCCCGGATGCGCAGCGCGCGCTGCAGCGCGGCCTCCGCCTCGGCATACTTCTCCTCGCGGGTGTAAACAATCCCCAGGTTCAGCAGAGGCTCGGCCGTGCGCAGGTCCTCGGGGCCGTACCGCTGTTCGTCGAGGCGCAGGACCCGCAAAAACAGAGGCTCGGCAGCGGAATAGCGCTGCGTCTTGGTGTAAAGCACCCCCAGATTGATGAGTCCGGTGATGACCACCTCCGAATCCGGGGCAAAGCCGGCCTCCGCCACCCGCAGGGCCTCCTCCGCCACGGGCACGGCCTGCTCGTACTGGCCCTGCCGGAAGAGTTGCTGCACCTGCTGGTTGAGCTGGTTCCAGCGCTCTTGCTGGGCGGGCAGCCCCGGGGGAGAAAACAGGAGGAGAAGCAAGAGAAGGGCGGAGCAGGCGCGCGGCGAGTGCATCGCAGGCCCTCCCGGGGAGAATGAGAGCCGAGAAGAAACAAGGCCATTATACGCCCTCCCTTCGGGGGGCTACCCCCGGGCGCGGGGGGAGCTCCGCAGCCCTTGTCACGCGCCCGCGTGAGATACGTCACCGACAAGGCGGGTGAAAGTCGCACACTGGAGATGACCTCTCGGAAGGCAATGGCGTCCGCCCGGCGGTGGCAAGTGACCGGGGTGCGGACCCGAGGAGCAAAGCCATGTACAGGAGATTCCTTGGTGCGGCGTGCTTGCTGGTCCTGGGCCTGAGCGGGGCTGTGCTCTGGGCCCAGTCCGATCAAGGACAGAAACCGAAGCAAGAAGAGTTTGTGGAGGTGAAGCTGGAGAGCGAAGGCATCCGCGTGGTGCATCTGACCCGGTATTTCTTTGCGCCCTACCAGGTGCAGTCCGGCGAGACCCTGCAGAGCATCTCCAAGAAGTTCTATGGCACCGAGGACCAGGCGGAGATGCTGGCCAAGGTCGCCGGACTCTCCCCGCAAGACGCTCTCAACCCCGGAACGACCGTTTACATCGTGGTGAATGAATTCCTGCTGAAGTGGAGCGGCACGGACGCCGAGAACCAGATGAAGGCCGTGCGGGCCTTCCTGCAAGGCACGAGCGACCGGAAGTTCCGCTACCAATGGTCCGACGCCGACATGTCCATTGACTTCACCAAGAACGTGCTCACCAGCTTCGACGTCGCGGAGTTTCGCCTGCTTCCCGCCTCGGCCGACCGCCCGGTGCTGGTCCTCAAGTTCCCCAAGAAGCCGGCGCTGCGGGTTTTCCTGGGAGAGGCCGAACTCAGCTCGGCCACGACCGAGTAGCGGCCGGAACGACAGATCCGCAAGACAAAACGGCCGCCGGGGGATCGGCGGCCGCTCAGTCTAAGACGGGTTGCGCGCTAGTCGCCGGCGACCGGCTCCTCCACCGGCTTGGGCGGCGCGGGAGCCGCCGTGGCCGGAGCGATGAGGTTGTTCACCGGCACGAAGGCAGCGGCCTGATCGGGCTCTTCCTTGAGCACCACCTGGCGGTAGAGCTTGGCCATGCGGGCGTGGTACGCGGGATCGGCCTGCTGGCGGGCGTCGCGGGCGCGGATCTTCTCGTCGCGCGCGGTCTTGGCGATGCCCAGCTTGTCCAGGTCGTCCTGCTCCTTCTCCGTGATCAGCTCGCGGTTGAGCCGCAGGAACCTCTCCTCCGGGGTCTGGATGTTGACGCGCTTGCCCCCGGCGAAGATCTCGTGCCGCCCATGCTCGTCGTACCACTTGGTGAGGCTGGCGGTCATGTGCATCTTCTCGATGATGTTGCGCCAGCCGATGCCGGTGTTGTAGGCGCAGAAGCTGATCTCGCCCTCCTGCGTGGCGTAGGGGATGATGCACTGCTCGGTGCGGCGGAAGTCGTAGTTCCACAGGTCCTGGAACCACATGCCGG
This sequence comes from Terriglobales bacterium, assembly GCA_035624475.1. Taxonomy (NCBI): domain Bacteria; kingdom Pseudomonadati; phylum Acidobacteriota; class Terriglobia; order Terriglobales; species Terriglobales bacterium. The sequence continues at coordinate 206 of DASPRL010000248.1, read as the reverse complement.
CGATGAACAGGATGTTCCAGCGGTCCTGGCGACGGCGCTCGATGTCGGCAAGGGTGCGCTGCCCGGTCACGTTGCCGTAGCCGCCCTTCTGCGCCTTCTTCGAGACTCCGAAACCCTTATCGAACTTCTTCAGCAGCGAGAAAATGGTGAAGTGGGTGGTGGTCTGGAACGGATCGTAGTTGCGCGCCACCGCCAGGGCCATGCCC
>DASPRL010000247.1 GCA_035624475.1 Terriglobales bacterium | reverse complement strand
GTGGCCACGCGCTCCAGGGCGCGCTCCGCGGCGGCGCGCTGGTAGCCCAGGTTGACCAGGGCGGAGAGCACGTCTTCCTCGAGGGGCGAGGCCTTGGCGGCGGCGGGCGCGGCCGCCAGTCCCTCCAGCTTGTCGCGCAATTCCAGCACCATGCGCTCGGCGGTCTTCTTGCCGATGCCGGGGATGCGGGTGAGCTGGGCCACGTCGTTGTCGCGGCTGGCCGCCACCATGGCCTCGGCCGCCATGCCGCTCAGGATGGTGACCGCCAGCTTGGGCCCGATGCCGCTCACCGAGATCAGGCGCTCGAACAGCCGCTTCTCCTCGGCGCGCAGGAAGCCGTAGAGCGCCAGCGCGTCCTCGCGCACGTGGGTGTGGATGTGCAGCGCCACCTCGCTGCCCGCCGCCGGCAATTCGGAGAAGGTGGGGATGGTGATGTTCACGTCGTAGCCCACGCCCCCGGCCTCCACGATGACCTGGTTGGGATGCTTGGCGACGATGCGGCCGCGCAGATGGGCGATCATCGGAAGTCATTTAACCACAGAGGACGGGGACGATTGCAGATTTCAGAATGAAGATTGAAGAATGGAATGCATCTCTGTTGGGATGTCATCCTCCGCTCGGCTTCGCCTCGCGAAGGATGACACCTGGGAACAGCATCCCGAGTGCGCACGGCTGCGTCTAATCCCAGGCACCCGTATATCCTAGGAATTGATGAGAGCCTGGCTCATCCCGCTGCTGCTGATGTGTGCCGCGCCGGCGCCCGCCTCCGCGCAGGCGCCGCCCGCGCCCCGGCCGGGGCCGCCCTGGGACCGCCCCGTGCTGCAGCGGCGAGACTCGGGGCCGCGCAGCAACAAGCTCTGTCCGCCGGCCTTCTGGGAGGCGCTGCCGCAGTTCACCTACGCTCCCAAGGTCACGGTGGAGTCGGTGCGGTTCGCCGGCGCCGGCCACGTCCCCGCCGAGGTGCTGGAGAAGATCGCGGCCCACTACCAGGGCAAGAGCTTCACCGGGCCGGGCTGGCCGGAGGAACTCTCCGAAGCGGTGCGCGACGCCGAGCAGCAGCAAGGCTACTTCTGCGCCCAGGCCGAGACCGCGCCCCAGACGCTCTCCGGCAACAGCCTGAAGGAGCAGCGGCTGGCGATCACGGTGCGGGTATGGGAGGGCGAGCAGTACCGCCTGAAGCTCTACCTGTGGCGCGAGGCCACCGTCTTCTCCCCGGCACAACTGGCGGCCATGATGCCGCTGCGCCCGGGCGAGGTCTTCTACATCGCGAAGGTCCGCGAGGGCCTGGAGACCCTGCGCCAGGCCTACGCCCGCCGCGGGCGGCTGGGCTTCCAGGCTTGGCCGGAAACCGAGCTCGGCGCGGCCGACAACTCCATCGCGCTGATCCTCAACCTGAACGAGGGCCCGGTGTACCGCATGGGGACGCTGCAGATCCTGGGGCTGCCGGAGGAATTGGCGCGGCGCATCGCGCGCGCCTGGCGTCCCAAGCCCGGCCAGCCCTACGACGGCAGCGAGCCCGGCTACATCTTCGAGCGCTTCCGCGGGCAGCTTCCCCAGGACGCTGCCCCCGCCTCCAACACCCGCCTCAAGGTGGACGACGCCACCGCCACCGTGGACGTGGTGCTCGACTTCCGCGGCAGTTCGTAGGGGATCCGCGGCGAAGGAGGTTACGTCCGCCGGCGGTAGAAGATGTTGAAGTCGAAGCCGGGGTTGGGGGGGAAGAGCTGGTGGACCTGGCGCAGGCGCTCGCCCAGGGCGTTGGGGGCGAGCAGCGGATACTCCCGCTCCCGCAGTTCGTAGTAATCCACGTCCAGGCAGAGGGCGAGCAGGTAGATGGCGATGGAATCGGAGAAGGTGGCGGCGAAGTAGTCGGTCTTGGCCTTCTCGGCGTCGGGTGAGCCCGAGGTGGCCAGCTTGCGCAGTTCCCAGGCGTCCAGGCTGGTCTCGCCGCGCGCGCCCTCCATCACCTGCTTCCACACCAGCTCGCTGAACTCCTGTGCCACCCCGGCGCGCTCCACGAAGGCGTGGCCCACGTTGATGTAGAACTCGAAGGCCACGGAGAACTTGTCGTCCATGAGGCGGGTGGAGATGAAGACGCACTGCGCGTCGCCCAGGCTGAGGTTGCGGTGGCAGACGGCCTGGTCGCTCAAGGCCACGTCGTAACGCTCGGCCACCAGGGTCTCGTCGCCGCGGCTGACGGTGAGGGGGACGAAGTAGTAGGCCTTGCGCTCGAGCGCGGCCGCGATCAGCCGCGGCACCGCCGCCACCATGCGCTCCAGGTCGGCGGGAGCGACCGCGATCTCGCCCAGCCAGGTGTAGCAGATGCCGTTGGGCGCCTGCGCCACCTGCGCCTCGCGGATCACCTCGGCGGCGGGGCGCAGCGCGGTCTGGGCGGGGGAAGACATAGCGGAGATTCTAATTTATTGATTTGTTGATTTATTCATTTATTGATCTTGGCGAGGCTCGGCCGGGTGCCGGCGGCTTGGCCAAATCAATAAATCAACAAATCGATAAATCAAGAAATGGTCAGACCTTCAGCTCGGCCTTGGCCTGCAGCACCTGCAGGATGTGGCCGCGGCTGATGAGGCCGAGCAGCTCGTGGTCCTGGACCACGGGAAGCTGGTTCAGGTCCTCGCTGCCCATGATCTCCAGGGCCTGCAGCAACGGAGTGTCGGGGCCGACGGTGCGCAATTCGCGCAGCGGGCGCATGATGGCCTGCACCGAGGTGGAGGCCCACTCCTCGCGCGGCACCTTGCCCACGTCGGCGGCGGTGATCAGCCCCTGCAGGTAGCCGTCGCGCTTGACCACGAAGCAGCGGGTACGCAGCAGCAAGTGGGCCAGCTCCTCCAGGCTGGCGCTGGCTTCCACCGTCTCGTAGTCGCGGGCCATGACGTCGCCGGTCTTGATGCCCTTGAGGCGCTCGGCCAGTTCCACCTGGAAGACGGAGGCGCGCGCTGCCTCCATCAGGAACCACCCGATGAGCGCGATCCACAGCCCGCCCAGGCCGCGGCCCAGCAGCACCCCCGCCAGCCCGTAGGCGATGAAGAGCAGCGCCACCACCTGGCCGGCGCCCGCGGCCCAGCGGGTGGCGCGCTCCGCGTTCTTGGTCCACCACCACAGCAGGGCGCGCAGCACCCGCCCCCCGTCCAGGGGAAAGCCGGGGATCATGTTGAAGGCGGCCAGCGCCAGGTTGATGTACCCGAGCCACACCAGGATGGCCTGCAGCGGGGTGGCGGGCTCCAGCGCCCACTTCCACCCCAGGCCCAGGGCGGCGCCCAGGCAGGCCAGGCCGATCAGCGCGCTGGTGATGGGCCCGGCGATGGCCATCCAGAACTCGGTGGTGGCGTCGCTCACGTCCTTCTCGATCTGGGCCACGCCCCCCAGCGCGAACAGGGTGATGGCCTTGACGCGCGCGCCCCGCATCCCCGCCACCAGCGCGTGCGAGAGCTCGTGCACCAGGATGAAGAAGAAGAAGAGCGCGCCGGTGAGGATGGCGGAGGACCAGATGACCGCCTCGCCCCAGCCGGGGTTGACTTCGCGGAAGTGCCCCGCCAGGCCCACGGTGATGAGCACCGCGATCAGCAGCCAGGAGTAGTGCAGGCCGATCTCGATGCCGCGCACGTGCCCGAGTTTGATCTGGGCTTTCACTGCAAGGACCCGATGATTCGATGATCCGGTGACCCGATCTGCTCCATCCTACGCCACTATAATGATGGCCTCCATGCTGGCGGGGAAGCTCAAAGCCGTGGTGGCCACCACTCTGCTCTGCCTCTTCGCGGCCGCCGTGGTGGCGCTGGGCGTGTGGATGGTCATGACCTTCTTCAGCATGCTCTTGCTGCACCGGGCGGCGCTGTGGACCTTCGTCGTGGGCGGGGCCGTCTACCTCGCCGCCTTCGTGACCTTCTTCCGCTGGCTCTATCCCGGACTGCGCCGCCACTTCACCGGGCAGGCGAGGTGGGAGGCCACGGCGCGGTTGCGGTGAACGCGACAGAGCTGCGGGCGTTGGGCGGGATACAATGACTCGTCATCGAGTTCCACAAGGAGCATCCCAATGTCACACGGTGCTTGGCGCGGGAGTCCTGGAGCGTCCAAGATTCCAGGGATCCTGGTTCTTCTGATCCTCGTCTGCGGAAGCGCGTGGGCGCGGGATCAATTCGAAGGCATCAAGTGCGGCGCCGACATCCCCAAGTCTCTGCTGGGGAGACGGGCCTCGGATGAGCCCGTGGCGGCGGTCGAAGGGCGGCACAAGGAACTGGGCCTGAAGAACCTGGGCGGGGACGAGATCTCGGAGCGCTTGTCCATGGAGTCATGGCAGATCTGCGGCAGCGAGTACGAGCTGCTGGTCAATACCAAGAGCGGGCTGATCCGCGACGTGCTTCCATTCCCCGCTCATTCCAAGACTTCGCCCATGTTCATCGGCAGGTGCCAAGCCGGTGGAACGAAGGCGCCGCACACGATTGTGGCGGTGCTGAACAACAGCGCCGGCTACGACGCCAGAGATGAAAAACTGGCCCAGACCATGCTCAAGGCCACGGCCGCATGGGGCATCGACGAGGCGACAGCGAAGTTTTCCAGGCAGCCGACGGACAACCTCGCGTGCCCCTTGGACGGGATCGTGACCGCGGACGGCGGTCCCTAAGACGTGGGTGCGGCCCACTCCCGCCTGCGCGTTGACCCCCTTCCATCGCCTCCGATAGACTGAAAATTTCCGGTGCACAGGCGGGTCGCCTGTGCCACACAAGCTCCTATGGCCGAGAGCATCCACATCAAGCTGCC
>DASPRL010000246.1 GCA_035624475.1 Terriglobales bacterium | reverse complement strand
AAGGGCACTTCTGGCGGCAGTAGTGGTTGCGCTCGGCCTGCCGGCGTGGGCGCAGGAGGCGCAGGCCCCGGCGCCCATCCCCCGGCCGGCGCAGCTCGACCAGGCCATCGAAGATTTCGCGCGCGGGATCCCGGCGGGGATCACCGCCGACCGCTACGCCGCCTTTGCGGTGGAGATGCCCAAGGACGAGGCCGAGTACAAAGCGCTGAACAAGCACGCGCTGCTGGTGGTGGCGGCGCTCGCGAAGGACGCGAGCGAATTGCCGCTCCAGCGGGTGTATCTCGAGCAGGAGAACCGGACCACGGAGCTCTCACCGTTCGCGGTGGCGCGCAGCGAGATGTGGGCAGGCTCGCCCGCGGGCAAGCTCATGGGCACGCACCGCGTGGACGCTTATTACCTCATTCCCCTCAGTGCCTGGCGGCAGCCGGGAACGCTGCTGGCGGACTTCGCCGCGCATCGCCAGGAGTTCGTCCTGGGCAAGTTTCCGCAGGAGATCAAGGAGGAATTCATCCGCAACGATGCCCAGCCGGATCCGGAACAGGGCCGCAACATCGCCGCCGAGGCGATTGGTGGGATGGCGCAACGTGCGGTGCCGGACTGGGCGTCGTCGGGGCAGACAGTGCCTGCCTTCATCTGCCCGCAGCCGCTGCCGGCGGCGCCGTATGCACCCTGCCAGCCGATGCCGCTGCGCATCCGGGTGAGCGCGGAAGTAGCGGCGGGGATGCTGGCATACAGGGTGGCACCCCGGTATCCCGAGATTGCCAAGGCTCACCGCCTCCAAGGCTGGGTGGTTCTGCACGTGATCATCGGCAAAGACGGGAAAGTGCAGCAGCTGGGTGTGGTCAGCGGACATCCAGTGCTGGTTCCGGCGGCCATGGACGCTGTGAGGCAGTGGCGCTATCGGCCCTACCTGCTGCAAGGGCAGCCGGTTGAGGTGGACACCCAAGTCACCATCGCCTTTACACTCTCCGGCGGGTAACCCTCGGAATCTCCGTGCGCTAGAGGCGGAAGAGCAAACCCAAGGTCTTTCGACTCGCGCTGTCCTGCGGGCGAGCCGCAGGACAGCGGCTCGCTCGGGATGACAATTCAAGATAGGGCGCCTTGATGGCACGCCTGAAGGCGTGCCCTGAATACGAGGCTCTGCCGTCCCTGCGGGACTCAGGTTTCTCGTCCCGCCTACCCGGCACTGACGTGCCGGGCTGGGTTCTGACGTCCCGCATGGCGGGACTCTTACATTCGGATTCTCCTCTGTGTCTTCCGTGTCCTCTGTGGTTAAGATGCCTTTCCTGTCATAATGGCGAAATCCGCATGAAGTTCTCTTTCCTTCCCGTGGTCTTGCTGCTGGCGGCCGGGGTGTGGGCGCAGGAGGCCAAGCCGGCGGCGGCGCCCGCCGCACCCGCCCAGGCCCAGACCCAGGTCATCGCGCAGGCCAGCGACCGCCCGGACAGCGGGCGCGTGGCCCAGGACGTCTACACCAGCGACTTCTTCGGCTTCACCTTGTCGCTGCCCAAGGGCTGGGAGGTGGAAGACAGCGCCGCCCTGCGCAAGAGCGTGGACGAGAACCTCCAGAAGCTCTACGGCAGCGATCCCCAGAGCCAGGCGGCGGGGCAGGAGGCGGCAGCGCGCGCCTTCCTGCTGCTCTCGGCCGCGGGGCGGGTGGAGATGGAGGCCGTCCCCAGCCAGGTGCAGGTGGCGGCCGAGCGCCTGCCCGAGGACGCCGGGGTCGAGAGCGGCAAGGACTACCTGGAGGCGGTGGGGTCGGTGCCGCCGCTGGCGGGGCTGGACCTGAAGCCGCTGCACCCGCCCGCCGAGGTGCGCCTGGGGGGCCAGCCCTTCTGGCGCCAGGACTACAGCGCCGCGACCATCATCAACGGCAAGAGCGTTTCCATCTCCTACGCCGAGTACGTCTCCATCCAGAAGGACTACGCGCTGATCCTCTCCTTCTGGACCGACACCCCGGAGCACCTGGCGGCGCTGGAGAAGTACGCGGACAGCGTGAAGTTCGCGGCGCCGGCGGAGCCGCCAAAGTAGCCTTCACCACCCTTCGGCTTCGCTCAGGGCAGGCTCCGGCACAGAGACACGGAGAATTGCAGAATGAAGAATTGAGAATGCAGAATGTCCGGCTGCCAGTGACGGCTTTTCATTCTGCATTCTTCATTCTCAATTCTGCATTCTGGGGCCCTTTTCCGCCCCCCAAAATCGCCCCTTTTTGTGGTAGACTAAGCAGTACTCGGGCGCTGGCTAAGTGACTGAAATATCAATAATTTGAAGTGCATTGCGGCGGGCCGGAACAGGGCTGAGAACGGGGCCCGCAGCGGGCTCGACGTGCGTCTCCGCAAGGGATGGGAATGGCGACCAAAGAAACGCTGACAGGAAGCGCTGTGGCCAACGAAAAGAACGAAAAAGCGCAGCCCAAGCCCAAGAAGGCGAAGGCCAACGGCGGCAACGGCAACGGCGACTACACCGCCGCCGACATCAAGGTGCTGGGCGGGATGGAGGCGGTGCGCAAGCGCCCCGCCATGTACATCGGCTCCACCGGCGAGATGGGGCTGCATCACCTGGTCTACGAGGTGGTGGACAACTCGGTGGACGAGGCGCTGGCCGGCTTCGCCGACCACATCGACGTCACCATCCACATCGACAACTCCATCACCGTGGTGGACAACGGCCGCGGCATCCCTGTCGACGACATGGAAGTGGACGGCGAGACCATGCCCGCGGCGCAAGTGGTCATGACCATGCTGCACGCCGGCGGCAAGTTCGATACCTCCAGCTACAAGGTCTCGGGCGGGCTGCACGGCGTCGGCGTCTCCGTGGTCAACGCGCTCAGCTACCAGTTGGATCTGGAGATCTGGCGCGACGGCTTCGTGTGGGAGCAGAGCTACTCGCGCGGCGAGCCGACGTCGAAGCTGAAGAAGACGGGCAAGACGCAGAAGCGGGGCACGCGCGTGCGCTTCCTGCCCGACAAGACCATCTTCACCTCCATCGAGTTCAACCACGACACCCTGGCGCAGCGACTGCGGGAACTGGCCTTCCTCAACAAGGGCCTGGAGATCACGCTGACCGACGAGCGCGCCAGCGACACCAAGACGGGCGAAGCCAAGCGCACCGAGTTCAAGTACACCGGCGGGATCGCCGAGTTCATCAAGCACCTGAACCGCGGCAAGAGCGTGCTGCACGACCGCCCCATCTACATGGAGGCCGAGCGCGACGGCGTGAACATGGAGATCGCGCTGCAGTACAACGACGGCTACTCCGAGTCGCTCTTCACCTTCGCCAACAACATCAACACGGTGGACGGGGGCACGCATCTCTCCGGCTTCCGCACCGCGCTCACCCGCACCATCAACTACGCCGGGCAGCAGCTCGGCCTGTTCAAGGACGTCAAGGAGAACCTGACCGGGGACGACGTGCGCGAGGGCCTGGTGGCGGTGATCAGCGTGAAGCTGCCGCAGCCGCAGTTCGAAGGCCAGACCAAGGGCAAGCTGAACTCCGACATCGCCGGGGTGGTGCAGGCCTTCGTCAACGAGCGTCTGGGGTCGTTCTTCGAATTGAACCCGCCGGTAGCGCGCAAGATCATCAACAAGGCCATCGAGGCGGCGCGGGCGCGCGAAGCCGCGCGCAAGGCCCGCGACCTCACCCGCCGCAAGGGCGCGCTCGATTCCGGCGGCCTGCCCGGCAAGCTGGCCGACTGCTCGGAGCGCGATCCCGGGCGCTGCGAGTTGTTCCTGGTGGAGGGCGAATCGGCCGGTGGCACCGCCAAGCAGGGGCGCGACCGCCGCTTCCAGGCCATCCTGCCGCTGAAAGGCAAGATCCTGAACGTGGAGAAGGCGCGCTACGACAAGATGCTGGGGCACGAGGAGATCCGCGCCATGATCACGGCGCTGGGCACCGGCATCGGCAAGGAAGACTTCGATCCCACCAAGCTGCGCTATGGCAAGGTCATCCTCATGACCGACGCCGACGTGGACGGCTCCCACATCCGCACCCTGCTGCTCACCTTCTTCTTCCGCCACATGCAGGACCTGATCAAGCGGCAGAACGTCTACATCGCGCAGCCTCCGCTCTACCGCATCAAGAAAGGGAAGAGCGAGCAGTACATCAAGGACGACCGGCAGTTCGTGCAGGTGATGATCAAGCGCGCTGCCGAGTCCATGACCGTGCGCTACGGCGAAGGCGCGGCCAAGCTGGAAGGCGCGGCCCTCACCAAGTTCATGACCGTGCTCAACGAGTACTTCGGCTTCTTCGACAAGGTGGACAAGCGCCTGCGCAACGAAGAAGTCACC
>DASPRL010000245.1 GCA_035624475.1 Terriglobales bacterium | reverse complement strand
AGGTAGAGGGCGGCGACGATGTCCATGATGGAGAGGGTGCCTCCGGCGTGGCCGCTGCCGGCAGCGCGCAGCGCCACCAGGTCGTAGCCGCGCATCAGGTTGGCCTGCTCGGCCAGTTCCTCGATGGAGTAGTCGCGGATGACTTTGCCGGTGGTGGAATCGATCAGTGCCATGGCGTCTTCCCCCGGCGGAGGCCCTAGCGGGGACGCACTCCGCCCAACGGCCAAGCGTAGGCCGCTTCGGGCCGGGGGTCGGTGAGCATGGTCACAAGGGGGTGTGATGGCTGGGCGGGGGGAGCCATCGGGTGATCTGGCGATCGGGTGATCGGGTGAACGAAAGAAACGCCGAGGGCTTTTTCCTCGGCGTTCTCTGCGGTCTCGGCGGTGAATCTTCTACAGGTTCTTCTTGGTCCACTCCTCGATGCGAGCCAGGGCCTTCTGCAGGTTCTCGTAGGAGTTGGCCACGCTGAAGCGCAGGTAGCCTTCGCCGAACTCGCCGAAGGCGGTGCCCGACAGGCAGGCCACGCCCGCCTCGTCCAGCATGGCTTCGGAGAGCTTCTTCGACGGCCAACCGGTCTTGGTGATGTTGGGGAAGACGTAGAAGGCGCCCTTGGGCAGGCGGCAGGAGAAGCCCTTGCTCTTGTTCAGCCCGGCCACGAACATGTCGCGGCGGCGCTGGAACTCGGTTCGCATCTTGTCCACCGACGACTGGTCGCCGTGCAGCGCCTCCACCCCCGCTACCTGGGTGAAGCTGGCGGTACAGGAGTTGGAGTTGGTCATGAGGCGGGCGACGTGCGGGGCGAGGTCCGAGCGCATCACCCCGTAGCCCAGCCGCCACCCGGTCATGGCGTAGGTCTTGGAGAAGCCGTCGAGCAGGATGGTGCGGTCCTTGAAGCCGTTGATGGACATGATGGACTGGTCTTCGCCCTCGTAGATCAACCGGCTGTAGATCTCGTCGGAGAGCACCATGATGTCGCGCTCTCCGATGGCGCGGGCGATGTCCTCGAGGTCGCGCTTGGTCAGCACCCCGCCGGTGGGGTTGTGGGGCGAGTTCAGGATGATGAGCTTGGTGCGGTCGCTGATGAGCGAGGCCAGCTCGTTCACGTCCAGGCGGAAGTCCATCTCCTCGCGCAGGCGGATGGGCACCGGCTTGGCCCCCAGGAAGTGGATCATGGACTCGTAGATGGGGAAGCCGGGATTGGGGTAGATGACTTCATCCTCTTCTTCCACCAACGCCAGCATGGTGAAGAAAATGATGGGCTTGCCGCCGGGGACCACGACCACCTCGTCGGGCGTCACCTTGACGTGGCGCGTGTCCGAGACGTACTTGGCGATGGCCTCGCGCAGTGGTGGCAGTCCCGCCGAGGGACCGTAGTGGGTCCAGCCCTTGTGCAGGGCCTCGGTGGCGGCCTCGATCACGTTGGAGGGGGTATCGAAGTCGGGCTCCCCGATCTCCAGATGGACGATGTCTTTGCCCTTGGCTTCCAGGGCCCGCGCCTTGACCAAGACTTCGAAGGCGGTTTCCGTGCCCAGGCGCGCCATGCGCCGGGCCAGTCGCAATTCGGTCTGTGTGGCTTTCATAATTAGCTCCAGATTATAGCCTAGCGCGTGGGCTGGATTGCGCTGTGACCGGCGTCACCAGGGGCTGTCACAAGCCCCCGTGGTATCGTGTTGGACTGCCTTATGGGAACCTACCTGGTAACGGGGGTCGCGGGCTTTATCGGCTCGGCTCTGGCGCGCGCGCTGCTGGAGCGCGGCGACACGGTGCGCGGCATCGACAACCTGCTCACCGGCAAGCGGGAGAACATCGCCGCCCTCCTCGACAAGATGGAGTTCCGGGAGGCCGACCTCTGCGATCCCGCCGCCGCCGCCGAAGCCTGCCGCGGCGTGGATTACGTGCTGCACCAGGCTGCCCTGCCTTCGGTGCCGCGCTCGGTGGCCGACCCGGTCGAGACCAACCGCCACAACGTGGACGCGACGCTCAACTTGCTGGTGGCGGCGCGCGCCGCCAAGGTGCGGCGCGTGGTCTACGCGGCGTCTTCTTCCGCCTATGGCGACACCCCTACCCTGCCCAAGCGCGAGGATATGCCCGCGAATCCCATCTCGCCT
>DASPRL010000244.1 GCA_035624475.1 Terriglobales bacterium | reverse complement strand
GCCATCACCTTCGACGACGGCCCCGACCCCAAGTACACGCCCCGCATGCTCGACATCCTCAAGGCCGAGCACGCCCCCGCCACCTTCTTCCTCATCGGCATCGAGGCCGAGAAATATCCCGCCCTCACCCAGCGCATCTTCGACGAAGGCCACGAGGTGGGCAACCACACCTTCACTCATCCCGACATCAGTGCCATCTCCCCGGCCATGATGAACCTGGAGATCAACCTCACCGAGCGCCTCTTCGCCAGCAAGCTGGGAGTGAAGCCGCTGTTCTTCCGCCCGCCTTACTCCATCGACCAGGACCCCGAGACCGAGGATGAGGTCAAGCCCCTGGAGTTCACCCAGGACGCCGGCTACACCACCGTCGGCTCCAAGCTCGATCCCCACGACTGGCAGGTGAGCCCGCACCGCACCGCCGAGCAGATCACCGCCGACGTGCTCGACCACCTGCCGCCCTGCCAGCCCGGCGACCAGCGCTGCGGCAACATCCTGCTGCTGCACGATGGCGGCGGCAACCGCGAGGAGAGCGTGCGCGCCCTGCCCATGATCATCCGCGGAGCGCGCGCCCGCGGCTACCAGTTCGTCCTGGTCTCCGAGCTGCTGGGCAGGAGCCGCCAGCAGGTCATGGCTCCGCTCTCCCGCGACGAGATCTGGAGCGCGCGCGTGGACGCCTTCTCCTTCTGGCTGGGCGGCGTCCTGCGCATGCTGGTGGTGCTGGTCTTCTTCGCGGGCGACGTGCTCATGAGCCTGCGCCTGCTGATCGTGGGCGCGCTCGCCCTCGCCGACCGCTTGCGCACCCGCCGCAACGGCGCCCCCGCCGCCGCTCCCCAGCCCCCGGTCGCCGTCCTGGTCCCCGCCTACAACGAAGAGAAGGTCATCGAGGGCACGGTGCGCTCGGTGCTGGCCTCCCGCTATCCCGCGCTGCGCGTCCTCGTCATCGACGACGGCTCCCAGGACGCCACCCTGGCCGTCGCCCAGAACGCCTTCCGCGAAGAGATCGCCCAGGGCCGCGTGCTGGTCCTCAGCCAGGCCAACGCCGGCAAGGCCGAGGCCCTCAGCCTGGGCCTCGCCCATGTCACCGAAGAGATCTTTGTGGGCATCGACGCCGACACCGTCATCGCTCCCGAAGCCATCGCCCGCCTGGTCGCCCACTTCGCCGATCCCCGCGTGGGCGCGGTCGCCGGCAACACCAAGGTCGGCAATCGCGTGAACCTGTGGACCCGCTGGCAGGCGCTGGAGTACATCACCAGCCAGAACTTCGAGCGCCGCGCCTTGAACACCCTGGGCGCGGTCAGCGTGGTGCCGGGGGCGCTGGGCGCGTGGCGCACCGCCGCCGTGCGCCAGGCCGGCGGCTTCCACCCCGACACCGTCGCCGAGGACGCCGACCTCACCATGTCCCTGCTGGAGCGCGGCTACCAGGTCAAGTACGAGGACCGCGCCCTGGCCTACACCGAGGCTCCCACCACCGCCGGCGGCCTCATGCGCCAGCGCTTCCGCTGGTCCTTCGGCATCCTGCAGTCGGTGTGGAAGCACCGCCGCGCCGTGCTGCGCGGCGGGACGCTGGGCTGGGTAGCCATCCCCAACATCGTCGTCTTCCAGATCCTGCTGCCCCTGGTCTCGCCCTTCATCGACATCATGTACGTGCTGGGGGCGCTGGGCTACGCCTACGCTTGGATCTTCCACCGCGAGACCGCCGATCCCACCGACCTGCTGCGCCTGACCTGGTTCTTCGCCATCTTCCTGGTGGTGGACTTCATCGCCTCCACCATCGCCTTCGCCCTGGAGAGACGGGAAGAAGGCAAGCGCGAGGACGCCTGGCTGCTGCCTCAGGTGTGGGCGCAGCGCTTCGCCTACCGGCAGATCTTCTCCATCGTGCTCTTCAAGACCCTGAAGCGCGCCGTCGACGGCCGCCAGTTCTCCTGGGACAAGCTGGAGCGCACCGCCACCGCTCTCCCCGGGGCCCGCGGCTAGGCGGTTCTAGACCAACGCCTGTTGCGGCCGACGACCGAAGGCCGACGATCGACGGCGAGTGCTAAAATAAAGGGTCGCACGGCCCTCATCCTTCATCCTGAACTGCAGCAGAAAGGAATCATCATCATGGCTACCCTCGAAGCTCCTACCCGGGTTTCGCTCCCGCAGGGCACCTTCCGCAACGAGCCTGCCACCGATTTCTCGAAGGAAGAGAACGCGCGGCGCATGCGCGACGCCATCGCCAAGGTGCGTTCCCAGCTCGGCCGCGAGTACGACCTGGTGATCGGCGGCAAGCGCGTGAAGACCGAGGCCAAGATCAAGTCCATCAACCCCGCCAAGCCCTCCGAGATCGTGGGCCTGCATCAGAAAGCCGGGCGTGAGCACGCCGAGCCCGCCATCCAGGCGGCACTGGCCGCCTTCGAGCGCTGGAAGCGGGTGTCGGTCGAGGAGCGCGCCTCGCTGGTCTACCGCGCCGGGCAGATCCTGCGCGAGCGCAAGCACGAGTTCGCCGCCTGGATGGTCTTCGAGGTGGGCAAGAACTGGGCTGAGGCCGACGCCGACATCGGCGAGACCATCGACTTCTGCGACTTCTACAGCCGCGAGGCCCTGCGCCTGGCCAAGGCCGAGCCTCCCATCCAGCTTCCCGGCGAGCGCGACTCCCTGTGGTACATCCCGCTGGGCGTGGGCGCGGTCATCCCGCCGTGGAACTTCCCCAGCGCCATCATGGCGGGCATGACTCTGGCTTCCATCGTCACCGGCAACACCGTCATCCTGAAGCCCTCCTCGGACTCGCCCACCATCGCCGCCAAGTTCTTCGAGGTGCTCCAGGAGTGCGGCCTGCCCGACGGCGTGGTCAACTTCTGTCCCGGGGCCGGCGCCAGCTTCGGCAACTCTCTGGTCGAGCATCCGCAACTGCGCTTCATCGCTTTCACCGGCTCGCGCGAGGTGGGGCTCGACATCAACCAGCGCGCCGCCCTGCACCAGAAGGGGCAGATCTGGATCAAGCGGGTGGTGCTGGAGATGG
>DASPRL010000243.1 GCA_035624475.1 Terriglobales bacterium | reverse complement strand
TCCCCGCGTGATAGGACTGGGTCAGCACCACCTGCGCTGCCGTGACCACCGCCGCCAGCATCCCCAGGCGGCGGAAGAGCGGCTCGCGGCCGATCACGCCTGCCAGGAAGAGCGCCTCCGCCTCCATCAGCCACAGCACCGAGAGCTGTGTCTCCTGGTAGGAGTAGCGGAAGGGAAGGGCTGCTACTAGCAGGGTAGCGCCGAGCGTGGCCAGGATGGCGAACGCCCGCCGCCGCCGCCGCGTGATGGGCAGCAGCGACAACAGCAGCTCCACCGCGCCCAGCCCCAGCAGGAACCAGAAAGCCAGCTCCGGGCGCACCGACTGGTACTTCATCAGGGCCAGCAGCCCAAAGCCGTTGAGCAGGGCCGCGGCGGTGGAGACGTTCTCCTCCGACTGCTTCTCCACTCGCCGCAGGATGTAGGAGGCGCGGAAGACCGCCCAGTAGAAGATGAGCAGCGCCGCGCTGGGCAGGAACTCGGGGAAGACGTGGCGCGCGTCGCCCATGGGCTCCACGATGGGCCGCAGCCAGTAATAGTGGTTGAGGTAGCCGGCGAGGATCCCCAGCACCTCCAGCTCGTACCAGCGCATGCGCTGCACGATGACGACCAGCGCCAGCGCCAGCACCGCGCCCGCCGCCAGGCTGTACACGCTGACGTGGCTGATGGTGACGGTGGAGAAGGCGAGCAGGAAGGCCAGCCCGGTCACTACCTGCGAGCGGTAGCGCAGCGTGTGGGCCACCATGCCCGCCGCCACCAGCAGCATCAGCACCAAGTCCACCGCCTGCGACTGAAGGACCTGCGCCGCCGGCACATGGTGCATGGCGTAAGTCGTGAAGAAGGCCAGCGCCCAGCCGCCTCCGATGGCGGCGCTCGACAGCAGGCGGTAGCGCTCCCGGCGCTCGAAGAAGATGCCCAGGCCCAGCAGGATCACGCTCACCGCATAGCCCAGCGCGATCTTGCCTGCCGGACCGAGCGCGCGCAGTTGATAAGCCAGCAGCAAGGCGATGCCAAAGACCAGGATGACGATCCCGACTTTGTTCAGCCAATTGGTCCCCAGCTTCTCTTCCAAACCGATGGCCTCGGGCTTCTTCTGCGGGAGCGGTGCGGCGACCGAAGAGGTCATCCGCGCCGCCGCAGGCGGCGGCGTAGGAAGCGGGGGAACAAGAGGCGCGACCGTCGCGGCCTTGGGAGGCGGCGGGGCCGGCACGGGCCGCGGCGCTTCTTCCTTCGCCGGCGGCTTGCCTGCGAGGGCCGGAGGCGATCCCGGAGGCGCGGCAGCCGGGGCCGGCGGAGACGTGGGCTTGGCGACCGGCGGAGCGACGACTGGAGCCGCCCTGGGGGCTTCCTTGGGCTCCAGCCCAGCCTCCTGCTCCAGCTGATAGACGCGGCTGGTGAGCGTGGCCAGCGCAGCCACCGAGGCACGCAGGTTGTCGAGGGCGCTCTCCAGCCGGCTGAGCTTCTTGTCCAGCTCCTCGCGCTGCTGCTCGAGCTTGCGTCGCAGCAAATGGCGGCGCACCGCGCCGATGGTCAGCCCCACGAAGGCCAGGAAGATGCCGAACTCGGGGCTGCCCACCGCCGCCCCGATCACGTACAGCACGATGATGACGATGATCTCGACCAAGTGGCGCGCCCTCTCCGGGGCACACTACGGGCCCGCATCATAGAACGGAAAGTTCCGGCAGGCTTGCAGAAAAAACTCAGGCGGGGGACACGGTGGCGCAGGTCTTCAGGCCTGCATCCCGGCTGTTGGTCATCCTGAGCGAGCGCCATCGTGCGTCAGAGCCGCAAGATGGCGCGAGTCGCCAGGGCTGAGCCCCTAGCGCAGCGCCTCTTCCACTTCCGAGAGCCAGTCGGGCTTCTTCAGGACCTCGCGCGGCTTGGGGCCGTCGGCGGCGCCCACGATGCCGTCCTTCTCCATGAGGTCGATGAGGTGGGCGGCGCGCCCGTAGCCGATCCGCAGACGCCGCTGCAGCAGAGAAGTCGAAGCTTTGCCGAACTCGATGACCAGCCGCACCGCGTCCTGGTAAAGATCGTCGTCCTCGTTGCCGCCCTCGCCTCCGCCGGCAGCCGCGGCGCCTTGCGCCTTGCCGTCCTCTTCCTTGGGCGCCTCCAGGAATCTGTGCTCGTACTGCGCCTGGCCCTGGGCGCGCCAGAACTCCACCACCCCGCCGATCTCCTTCTCCGTGACCAGGGGAGCGTGCACGCGGTTCACCCGCGCCGAGCCCGAGGGCAGGTAGAGCATGTCGCCGCGCCCCAGCAGGGCCTCGGCCCCGTTGGCGTCGAGGATGGTGCGCGAATCCACCTTGGTGGCCACGCGGAAGCTGACGCGCGCCGGGAAGTTGGCCTTGATCAGCCCCGTGATCACGTCCACGGAGGGCCGCTGCGTCGCCAGGATCAGGTGGATGCCCACCGCGCGCGCCATCTGCGCCAGCCGGGTGATGGACTCCTCCACGTTGTTCTGGTCGATCATCATCAGGTCGGCCAGTTCGTCGATGATGATGATGATGTAGGGCAGCGGGCG
>DASPRL010000242.1 GCA_035624475.1 Terriglobales bacterium | reverse complement strand
AGGGTCTCGACGTAGCGGCGCTGGCCCTCGGCGTAGATGGTGTCGAAGGCGAGCGAGGACTTGCCCGAGCCGGAGAGGCCGGTGATGACGGTCAGGGTGTTGCGCGGGATCTCGACCGAGATGTTCTTGAGGTTGTGCTGGCGCGCCCCCCGGACCGAGATCTTACTGATGGCCATCGAAAAGTGTGGTTCCCTGTGGTAAAGTCCGGTTCCCTGGCGGCTCCGGCAGCGCCCGAGCGCAGCATTACTCCGTATCCTAATCGTCAACAACGGGGCCGGTCAACGCAGCGTATAACAGTCGTCAGACGTCGGACCTCAGACCTCAGCAGGACATGTACCATGGGAACTTGGAGCGGGGCGCGGCGCCAGTCATGATTGAGCACTGTTGCGAGATGCTGAAGGAGGCGGTGGAGGGCGAGGCCATCGTGAACCAGCCCAAGCAGCAGATGAGCGGACGCATCCTGAACGAGGTGGATTCGGATTACGCGGTGCGCTCGCCCGAGGGCCGGCCCAACCTCTACCTGATGAACTTCTGCCCCTTCTGCGGAAGGGCCATCTCGCGGACGATCTGGAATGCGGAGAAAAAGAAGTAGGACACGGGGATCCGAGTGCACGCGCTAGCAGCTTCGATCACGCTCTTCTTGACCATCCTGTTCTCCCTGGCCCTGGGGATCGCGGCGGGCTACGCCGTGATCTGGGGCATCCTGCAGGCTTTCCGGGTACAGTCGCGGCGGGCTTCCAAGCCGTCGCGGGCTGCGGAGCAGACGGGCGACTGACCTTCGCTGCGCGCCCGCCATCTTGGTCCCTTCATGCGGGTTCCGGACGACAATGCTGCCGCCCTTCTGGCGGTCGCGGCCCCCGTCCCGCTTACGCAGCCCCTAGTCCGGAGGCTGGGGAGGCGGATTCTGCTGTTGTTGCTGCTGCTGTTGCTGCTGCAGCCGCTGCTGCTGCTGGCGCAGTTCTTCCAGCAACTGCTCCGGGGTCTTGGGCTGCGGGCTGGGGGTAGGGAGGACGGGCTCGGGAGCGGCCGGCTCCGGCGCGGGAGAGCTCTCGTCGATGACGCCCTCTTCGTTGCTCTCGTCGAGGTCGGGGTTGGGGTTGGGCACGACCGTCGGAGCGGGAGGCGGGCCGGCGGCCGCCGTGGTTTCGGCGCCGGTGGGCCGGGGCAGAAGCAGGATGCGCTGCAGGTCGCCAGGACGCTCCAGCGAGCCTAGCAGGATGTAGTCGAAGGCGGAGCCCTGGAGCAGGGCGGCGAGGATGTCGCGGGCCGGCCCCGGTCCCTGGTGGAAGAAGACGCGCTCATTGCCGCCCTGCGCGGGCATGTCGATGGTGGCGCCGGTCTGGGCGCGCACCGCCGCCAGGATATCGGCCAACGTCGAGTTCTGGGCGTGGATGGTGAGCAGGCCGTCGCGGTAGCTGACCTGGGGCGGGCTGGGAGGAAGCTGCTGGGGCGTGGGCGGCGGTGGCGGGACGGCTGGTTGCAGGGCAGGTTCGACTTTGACCTTGCTCGGCTTGGCGTGGGAGCGCGGCTTCTGCGAGGCTGCGGCCGGCAGCTCCGCCAGGCACAGAAAGGCCAGCAGCACGGAGAGGACGGTCTTTGTCAGGCGTACCATTGGGAAGGTAAGCGGCCGCGACATCGGGCGCGGCTTCAGGCTCTGGGCAGATTCTAGCACCGGTCAGGGAGCCGCGCGGAGAAACATCCTTCCCGCGGACGCAGGCATCCAGAAGGGTGGGGTGATGGGCATGAGCGGAGGCGGCGCGGTGCGGGCGATGCCGTGGGCGGCAGGAGTCGCGCTGGTCCTGCTGCTGGCGCCGCCGGGCTGGAGCCAGACCTGCTCTACCGCCTCCGACCTGGACGCGGCCACCCGCCAGGGGCTGGAGCAGGCAGCGCGGCAGTATTTCGCCTACGTGGCCCAGGGCAACACGGCCGCGCTGCAACAGAATGCCATTGCCAGCGTGGCCGGCAATTTCCGCGGCATCGAGAGCGCGGTGAAGGAGCACGCGGCTGAGCTGCAGGCCGCGCAGCCTAGCGTGCGCTCTTCCTTCCTGCTCGACGCCCCGGGCCCGGGCACGCTGGCGCGCGCCGAGTTCCTGTGCGGCATCTTCGGGCCCGAGGGCCTTACTCCTTACAGTGTCGTCTTCGTGCTCAACGACCTGCCGCCGGGGCGCTACGCGGTCGCCATCCTGGACGCCAGTACTCCGCAGGGTGCGGACGCGGCCGCCTTCGTGCTGCAGCAGGAGCCGGCCATGACGGGAGCCTGGAAGCTGGCAGGGCTGTACCTTACCGTCACCCGCCTGGGCGAGCACGACGGCAAATGGTTCTGGGAGCAAGGCCGGGCCTTCCAGGCCAAGGGGCAGACCCTGAACGCCTGGCTCTACTACGGGCTGGCGCGCGACCTGCTGCGCCCGCTCCCCTTCATCACCACCGCCGAGCTGGTCAAGTTCGACGACGAGCAGCAGAGGCTGGTTCCGCCCGCCGGAGTGCCGCTCAAGGAGCCGGCCGAGCTGATCGCGGAAGGCGGGCGCAGCTTCAAGATCACGCAAATGTTCCCGGTGCCGGACCAGAAGGACGCCGCCGCCGGCCTGGACCTGGTGGCCGACTACCAGGTGGCCGACGTCTCCGACACGGGGAAGGCCTACGCCGACAACCTGGCGGTGATCCACGCGCTGGCGGCTAAGTATCCGGAGCTACTGCAGGGCTTCGCCGCCCTGGGAGCGCGCGCCGTGGACCCGGCGGGGAGGAGCTACGGCACCGTGGTGCAAGGGAAGGAACTGCGGCCGTAACCAGTTCCCAGGTTCCGGTCCCCGGGCGAGCGCCCGCGGCATCTTACGGGAGTCACAAAGGAGATCTGACGATGGCACAACGAGCCGGCGAGAAGTCCCTGAGCCAGGTGATCAAGGAGCGGCGGGCGACCAACAGCTTCGAGCCCATCCCGGTGCACGACGAGGACCTGAAGAGGATCCTGCAGGCCGGACTGGAGGCGCCCAGCGGCTACAACCTGCAGCCCTGGCGCTTCGTGGTGGTGCGCGATCCCGAGCAGAAGAAGAAGCTGCGGGCCGCGGCCATGGGCCAGCCCAAGGTGGAGGAAGCGGGTGCGGTCATCGTGGCCTGCGGCGATACCCAGGGCTGGCGCCAGGACATGCACGAGATGAGCAAGCTGGCGCTGGAGCACGGCTACGGTACGCCTGCCGCGCTGGAGCAGGCGCGCAAGAACATCGCGAGCTTTCTGGGCGGGACGCCGGGTCCGGCCGGGGGCATCGCTCCCGACCTGGGGGTGTGGGCCAACCGCCATGCCACCATCGCCTGGACCACCATGATGTGGATGGCGGAAGCGCTGGGCTACGATACCGCGCCCATGGAAGGATTCTTCGAGGACAAGGTCAAGGAGCTGCTGAAGATCCCGGCCTCGGTGCGGGTGGTGGCGCTGCTGGCCATCGGGCGGCGCAAGGGCGAGGACAAACCCTACGGCGGGCGCTTTCCCATGGAGCGGACGGTGTTCGGGGAGGAGTGGGGGAAGGGCATCTGATCATCGGGTGATCGGGTGATCTGAGAAACCCAGACGACAGGCCCCTAGCGTCAGCAGTACTCAGCACTCAGCGTTCAGCAGTCCACCCAACCGACCTCGCCGGCGGCCGGCGCCTGCTCCTCACGCGGCCACGGCGACCTTGTGCACGGTCGAGACGTCGACGTGGAAGGTGCGCACGTCGGGGGTCGCCTTGAGCAGGTGATCGATGCGGTTCAGGACCTGGGAGAACTGCTCGCGGTGATAGCGCTCCGCGTCCTCCTGGCGGCGCCACAGGCTCAGGATCACGGCGTGATCGGGCTCGGTGGCGGCCACCAGATTGACCACATCGATAAAGCCGGGCTGCCGGCGCAGGTTGAGGATCAGATCATTGCGGATGATCAGGTTGAATTCGTGGAGCTTTCCGGGTTTCACCGAACATTCCACCATGCGGGCAAACATGGGGGCCTCCTTCGGAGTTGCGGGCGGAGAGGCGAGCCAGGGCGGGCTGGGTCCGTGTCCTGGCGGCGAGACAGATTGAAAAAGAGCTGCCGGCCAGTTCGTCCACCTGCATTATAACGCCGGGACGAGACGCCGGCGGAGGGAGTTTCCGCCTCGATTCCGCGGGCAGCGGCGTTGTAAGATGGCGCCGCGCTCTCGCCGGTCAGGATTTCCGGCGGCCTGCCAGCCCGCTCCACGGCCTGCGCCCGATGAAGAAGCTGCGCCAACTCGCCTCGCGGATGCTGCGCCGGGTGCCGCTGCGGCGGGTGGAGTTCCTGCTGGCCCTGGTGGTCACGGCGGCGGGGCTGGCGCTGTTCAGCTTCGTCAACGTGGGCGGCAACTCGCGCGCCGGCTTCACCTTCCTGCAGAACATCGAACTGCGCTCTCTGGACATGCGCTTCCAGGCGCGCGGCCCGCGGGCAGTGGACCCGCGCATCGCCATCGTGGGGCTGGACGAGAAGACGCTGCGCCAGGTGGGCGCCTTCCCCATCGCGCGCAACTACTACGCCAAGCTGGTGGACCGGCTGAGCGCGGGCGGGGCCGCCATCATCGCCTTCGACGCCGATTTCCCCACCCCGGAGAAGAACTCGGCGGTGGAGGCCCTCAAGAAGCTGGAGGCGGAGAGCGGGCCGCAGCTCACCCCCGAGGTGAAGGCGAGGATCCGGGCCATCGAGCGCTCCAGCGACAACGACGCCCTCTTCGCCCAGTCCATCCAGAAGGCGGGCAACGTGGTGCTGGGGCACCTGTTCCTGGATGCCAGCCGCGCCGGCGACGTGGACCCCAAGGCGGCCGAGGCCTACTACAACATCCTGTGGGGCAAGCCCTTCCCGAAGATGCAGCCGGTGAAGGGCAAGCAGGGCCGCGGATTCAACCTCGCGGAGACTTGGAAAGCGTGTTGCTTCGTGGCCCAGAGCGTGGAGCCGAACATCGGGCTGCTGGCCGACGCGGCGCGCTCCTACGGCTTTTTCACCGAAGAGCCGGACCCGGACGGCACCTACCGCCGCGCGCTGCTGCTGATCCGCTACCAGGAGTTCGAGTGGTATCCCTCGCTGCCGCTGGAGACCTGGCGGCAGTACCAGCAGATCCCCGACCAGGACATCGTCGGCTACCTGACGGAGAGCGGGCTGGAGCGGCTGCAGTACGGCCCCCAGACGTTGTGGCCGCGGTACGACGGCACCGCCCTCATCAACTACGCCGGGCCCTTCCGCAGCTATCCGCAGTACTCCATGGTGGACGTCCTCGACGGCAAGGTCCCGGAGAAGACCTTCCAGGGGAAGATCGTGTTGGTGGGCGCGACCGCGCTGGGCATCGGCGACCTGCGCAACACTCCCTACCAGAGCCACGACTACATGGGAGTGGAGATCCACGCCAACGTCGTGGACAACCTCTTGCACAACGGGGAGCGGGGGCGCGGCTTCCTCACCCGCGGCGACCGCGAGGAGATGATCGACCTCGCCTTCCTGCTGGCCTTCGGGCTGGGGATGGGCTTCCTGTTCGGGCGCATCAAGCCGCTGTACTCCACCCTCTCGCTGCTGCTGGCGCTGGGGGGCTTCGGGGCAGCGGTGTACTGGGCCTTCGCGCGCTGGGGGATGTGGCTGAGCTTCGTGGTGCCGGCGGCGGTGCTGGTGGTGAACTACGCCGCCATCACCAGCTTCCGCATGATCTTCGAGGAGCGGGAGAAGCGCAAGATCCGGCGCTCCTTCGGCGCCTATGTCTCGCCGGGCGTGATCAGGATGATCGAGAAGGACCCCAAGGCACTGCTGCGTCCGGGCGGCGAGATGAAGGAACTCAGCATCATGTTCAGCGACATCCGCAG
>DASPRL010000241.1 GCA_035624475.1 Terriglobales bacterium | reverse complement strand
GCGGATGCGCAGCGCCGTCGCCGGCTTGAACAGGTGGACCGGCTCCGCCGCCAGCTCAGCCTTGGCCTCGCGCAAGGGCGTGATGTCGTCCAGGATCCAGAACGAGCGCCCATGGGTGGCGACGACCAGGTCGTCGCCGTGAATGGTGATGTCACGCACGGAAGAGACCGGCAGGTTGAACTGCAGCGGCTGCCAGTCGTCGCCGTCGTTGAAGCTGACGTAGATGCCCAGCTCGGTGCCCGCGTAGAGCATCCCAGCGCGCAACGGATCTTCGCGCACCACGTTGACGAACGAGTCCGCAGGGATGCTCTTAGCCACCATCTGCCACGTCTTGCCGCCGTCGTGCGTGCGGTAGATGTAGGGCCGGTAGTCGTCGAGGCGGTGGCGGTCCACGGCGGCGTACGCGACCTTCTCGTCGAAGTGCGAGGCCTCGAGCGTCGCCACCTTGCTCCACGCCGTAAGTTCCTTGGGCGTGACGTCCGACCAGTGCTTGCCATCGTCGCTCGAGCGGTGGATGAGGCCGTCGTCGGTGCCCACCCACAGCAGGTTGGGGCTGAGCGGCGAAGGAGCGATGGAGTAGATCACGCCCTTGCGCGGGCTGGCCAGGCCGTAGCCGGCGGTGACCGGATCCAGGTTCGCGGGCACGCCCGGGTCTTCGCGCGTCAGGTCGGGGCTGATCTGCTCCCAGCTCCGGCCCCCGTTCGTGCTGCGGTAGAGGAACTGGTGGCTGAAGTAGAGCTTGTGTGGATCGGCAGACGAGAAAACGAGAGGCAGCGTCCAGGTGCGGCGGAAGGTGCCG
This sequence comes from Terriglobales bacterium, assembly GCA_035624475.1. Taxonomy (NCBI): domain Bacteria; kingdom Pseudomonadati; phylum Acidobacteriota; class Terriglobia; order Terriglobales; species Terriglobales bacterium. The sequence continues at coordinate 2,191 of DASPRL010000241.1, read as the reverse complement.
GGACGGCCGATGGTCGGCGAGACATCCTGGCCCTGCGAGGTAGCTACGTCGTAGCGGTCCACGGTGCCGCCGAAGACGATGCCGGGATGGAGCGGGTCGGGGGCGACCATGTCCGATTCGCCCAGAGCGACCGGACCCCAATCGTGCCCGGTGATGGAGGCGTAATCCGTGCGGCTGGGCACCGCGATGGTCCCGCTGTCCTGCTGCGCTCCGTAGATCCAGTAGGGGAAGCGCTGGTCGGTGGCCACGTGGTAGAGCTGCGCGGTGGGCTGGTTGTACCACGAACTCCAGGTCTGGCCGCCGTTGAGGGTGACGATGGTGCCCTGATCGCTGGAGACGATCATGCGCTGCGGGTCGTCGGGCGCGATCCACAGGCCGTGGTAGTCGTCGCCGCCGGGGGCGCCCCGGAAGGCGGTGAAGTTCTTGCCGCCGTCCACCGACTTGTACACCGAGGTGTTGCAGACGTAGACCACGTCGGGGTTCTTGGGGTCGACCTCGACTACGCCGAAGTACCAACCGCGTCCCCAGGTGCGGGCCTCATTGCTGGCGCGCGTCCAGGTGCGGCCGGCGTCGTCGGAGCGGTAGAGCCCGCCGTCCTTGGCATCTACAAGGGCGTACACCCGGTTGGGATCGCTGGGCGCCACCGCGACACCGATGCGCCCCAGTCCCTCCGTGGGCAGGCCCTGGGTCAACTGTTGCCAGGTCGTGCCGCCGTCGGTGGACTTGAAGAGTCCGCTGCCCGGCCCGTTCGAGGCAGGATAGATGTTCCACGGCGGACGCCGCGTCTGCCACAGCGCGGCGTAGATCACCTGGCTGTTGGTGGGATCGAAGGCCAGGTCGATGGCGCCGGTGTTGTCGTCCTTGTAGAGCACGCGATCCCAGTGCTTGCCGCCGTCGCTGGAGCGGAAGACGCCGCGCTGGCTGTTGGCGGCGTAGGCGTGCCCCAGCACCGCCACGAAGACCCGGTCGGGGTCGTGCGGGTCCACCAGGATGCGCCCGATCTGCTGGCTGTCTTCCAGCCCGATGTGCGTCCAGCTCCTGCCGGCGTCGCTGGACTTGTACATGCCGTCGCCATAGGAGATCTGCGAGCGCATGTCGGCCTCGCCCGTACCCACGTACACCACGTCGGGAGCCGAGGGCGCTACCGCGATGGCCCCGATGGAGGCGATCTTCTGGCTATCGAAGATGGGCTCCCAAGTGTTGCCGGCGTCGGTGGACTTCCACACCCCGCCGCCCACCGAGCCGAAGTAGAAGACGCTGGGCTGCCCGGGGACGCCGGTGGCGGTCAGCGCCCGCCCTCCGCGGAACGGCCCCACCAGCCGCCAGTGCAGTCCCGCGAAGACCGCGGGATCGACCTGCTGAGCGGCACTGGGCAGGATAGTAAGAAGAAGGAAGGCGAAAACGGCGATTCCCCGCTGTCTCGATCGGCGCACGCTGCTCTCCCCGTCTGGTCTGATCTGCAAACGCGAACCTGAGAATGTACACCAGCGCAGCGGTCGGTTGCGAGAGAGAGCGGGCGGAAGCGGGCTCTACGCCCCCACGCCCAGCAGGCCGTTGAGGCGGGTGCGGTAGCCGCGGCTCAGGGTGAGGCGGGCGCCGCTGCTCATCACCACCACGTAATCCCCGCCGAAGGAGGATTGTAGCTCCTTGACGCGCGACAGGTTCACGATGATGGAGCGGTGGATACGGGCGAACTTCTGGGGATCGAGCTGGGCCTCCAGCGCCTGCATGGTCTGGCGCAGCAGGTGGGACTCGGTGGCCACCCGCAATTCGGCGTAATTCCCCGCCGCCTGGATATAGTCGACGTTCTCGGTGCGGACGAAGGAGATGCGCCCGCGGTTCTTGATGATGAGGCGCTCCAGGTACTTGCGCTCATTGGCGACGGGACCGATGCTGGGCTCGCTCACAAACACCCCCACTTCCCCTTGGACGGAGAAGGCCGAAAAGGGTTATCGGCCCGCCGCCGCTGTTTTTGTCCCTCCCTTGGTGGGAGGACACACGGGACCTCGGGTTCCCTGCCACCTAGATACGCGGAAATCGGGGCGGAGGTTTCAGAAAAAGGCCGGGAACGAGGATCCCGGCAACGCGCTGCGGAAGAGCGCCCACCTCAGCGGGCTTGGGGCACGACCCACAGGCTCTCCGCGAAGGGCCACTCCTCGTCCACCCAGCGGGCGAGCGGGGAGAACCCCGC
>DASPRL010000240.1 GCA_035624475.1 Terriglobales bacterium | reverse complement strand
GTGGCGGGCAGCGCTGAAGTCTCTGACCAGAGATCCCACACAAGCGACAAGGAGAAGAAATCCATGAGCATGAGTGCGACCAAGACTGTGCGCGAGCTGGCGGTCGAGCATCCCGCCGCCACCCGCGTCTTCGAAGCGCTGGGTATCGACTACTGCTGTGGCGGCCAGAAGTCCCTGGCCGAGGCCTGCAGCGCCGCCAAGCTTTCCGTGGACCAGGTCCTCGAGAGCCTGGAGCGGGCGGAGGCGGAGCGCCGGCCCAGCGCGGCCACCACCGACTGGCAGACGGCCTCGTTGGCCGCGCTGATCGAGCACATCATCGCCACCCATCACAAGTTCACGCGCGAGGAACTGGCGAGGCTCGAGCCCCTGCTGGAGAAGGTGTGCAAGGTCCACGGCCAGAACCATCCGGAGCTGCTCGAGATCCGCCGCGTCTTCGGAGGCCTGAGCCAGGAGCTGACCCTGCACATGATGAAGGAGGAGCGCATCCTGTTCCCCTACATCGTGGAACTGGAAGAGGCGGTGGAGCACCATCAGGCCCCGCCCATGTCGCCCTTCGGCACCGTGCAGAACCCCATCCACATGATGATGGCCGAGCACGACTCGGCCGGGGAGGCCCTGCGGCAGTTCCGCTCGCTGACTTCCGGCTACGCGCCGCCGGCCGATGCCTGCGTCAGCTACCAGACGCTCTATCGCGCGCTGGCGGAGTTCGAGACGGACCTGCACCAGCACATCCACCTGGAGAACAACATCCTGTTTCCGCGCGCCGTGAGCATGGAGTAGGGTGCGGGGACGAGGGGGGAAGCATGGCCACCCCGGCGCCGTGGGCAGAGCGGCAGCCTGAGCCAGAGCCGAGCGCGGAGCAGATCTTCGAGAGGGCCCGCGCGCGGGAGGAAAGCCTCTCCCGCATGCTCATGCTCTACGCTGGCACCGGGCTGGTATTCATGCTTCTCCCCGGAACCTTCCTGGGGGTGTGGAACCTGATCCGCATCTCCAGCCGGCAGGTTGCCGGAACCGTCTCACCCGCCTGGCTGCAGGCTCACGGTCACGCCCAGATCTTCGGGTGGATCGGCAGCTTCATCCTGGGGATCGGCTTCCACTCCCTCCCCAAGCTGCGGCGCCTGAAGCCCTTTGCCCTCTGGCCGGTGTGGACTTGCTGGGGCTTGTGGACCGCCGGGGTCGCGCTGCGCTGGACCGTCAACGTATATCCCTGGCAGTGGCGGGACCTGCTGCCACTCTCGGCCGCGCTGGAAGTCGCCGCCTTCCTGATCTTCTTCCGCACCGTCTCCGGCCACCAGCCTGTCCAAGGCCAGGGGCAGCCGCTGGAGGCCTGGGTGAAAGCCATCCTCACCGCCAGTTGCGGGCTGCTGCTGGCGCTGCTCTTCAACCTGGGCGCTACCCTGTACCTGGCGGCGCGCGGAAGCTCCCCGGCATTTCCCGCCGGGCTCGACCAGCGCTTCCTGCCGCTGGAGACCTGGGGATTCCTGGTGCCCTTCATCTGGGGCTTCAGCGCGCGCTGGCTGCCGGTCTTCCTTGGACTGCGCCCGCCGCGCTCCCGCGCTCTGCTGGGGGCGCTGCTGCTGAACTCGGCGGGGGTGGCGGCGGCGCTGGCAGGATGGGCGAAGCCGGCCACGGTGCTCGCTCTTGCCGGCGCCCTGCTGGGAGCCACGGCCGTGCAGGTCTTGGGCGCGGCGGAGCGTCCCGCCAAGATCCGCGGCGTACACGCGAGTTTCCCGGTCTTCGTGCGCCTGGCCTACGCCTGGATGATCGTCGCCGGAGCGCTGGGGGTATGGGCGGCGGTTACCCCGCACGCTGCCGGCATCTGGGGAGCGTCGCGGCATGCCCTCACGGTGGGCTTTGTGGCCGCCATGGTCTTCAGCGTGGGCCAGCGCATCCTGCCCGCGTTTTCCGGGATGCGCCTGCTGTTCAGCCCGCGGCTGATGTTCACCTGCCTGGGGTCGCTGAACCTGGGCTGCCTGCTGCGCGTGACCTCCGAGATCCTCGCCTACCAGGACTACGCCGGCTGGGCGTGGCGTTGCCTGCCGGTCTCGGCGTTCCTGGAGCTCGCGGCGGTCACCCTTTTCGCCGTGAACCTGGGGTTGAGCTTCGCCTCCCCGCCCACCGGCGCCAACCCGCAGCCGGTTCCTCTGGAAAACCGGACCTGACATAGTATATCGTTATACGATGCAGTTCCGAAGGCTATGGATCGCGCTGGCTGCGGTTCTGGCCGTCTCCTTCGCGGTTCTGGGAGGCGTGGGCTACCGGGCCGTGCGCAGCGCGCCGCCCATCCCCCTGGCGGTGGTCACTCCCGACGGGGATACCCTGTTCGACGGCAGGACCATCCAGGACGGCCAGAACGTCTGGCAGTCCATCGGCGGCCAGGAGGTGGGCACGGTGTGGGGGCATGGCGCGTATGTCGCCCCCGACTGGACGGCCGACTGGCTGCATCGCGAGTCCCTGTTCATCCTCGACCGCTGGGCGCAGCAGCAAGGCGCAGCCGGCTTTGCCCAGCTCGGGATCGAGCAGCAGGGCGCCCTGCGCGCGCGCCTGCGCGCGGAGATGCGCCACAACTCCTACGATCCGGCCACCGGGCGCATCACCATCCCGCCGGTGCGCGCCCAGGCGTTCGAGGCCCTGGAGAAGCACTACGCCGATGTCTTCGGCAACGGGCGCGACGCTTATGCCATTCCCAAGGGCTCGCTGAGCGATCCCGCCCAGCAGCGGCAGATGGCCGCCTTCTTCTGGTGGACGGCGTGGGCGGCGGCCACCCAGCGTCCCGGCGAGAGCGTGAGCTACACCTCGAACTGGCCGCACGAACCGCTGGTGGGCAACAACCTCACCGGCGATGCCATCGTCTGGAGCGTCATCAGTTTCGTGCTGCTGCTGGCGGGGATCGGCGGGATGGTCTGGTACTTCGGCGCGCAGCAGCACGGGCCCGCCCCCGAGCGCCTGCCCCAGCGCGATCCCCTGCTGGGGCTCAAGCCCACGCCCTCCCAGCGTGCCACCGTCAAATACTTCTTTACTGTGGCCGCGCTGCTGGTCGTGCAGGTGGGAATGGGAGCCCTGACCGCCCACTATGGCGTCGAAGGCTCGGGTTTCTACGGCATCCCGCTGGACCGGTGGCTGCCCTACGCCGTCACCCGCACCTGGCACCTCCAGCTCGGGCTCTTCTGGATCGCCACTTCGTGGCTGGCCACCGGGCTGTTCGTGGCGCCCGCGGTCAGCGGCGTCGAGCCCAAAGGGCAGCGGATGGGCGTGAACCTGCTCTACGCCGCCCTGCTGGTGGTGGTCGCCGGCTCCCTCACCGGCGAATGGATGAGCATCGAGCACAAGCTGCACGCCAACTTCTTCTGGTTCGGCACCCAGGGCTACGAGTACCTGGACCTGGGCCGCTTCTGGCAGATCCTGCTGTTCGCCGGGCTGGTGTTCTGGCTGTGGCTGATGGGGCGCGGGCTGAGGCCGGCCCTGGCCCGCAAGGACGAGAGCCACTCCCTGCTTGTGCTGTTCCTGGTGGCCTCCGTCGCCATCCCGCTCTTCTACGGCGCCGGCCTGATGTACGGCCAGCGCAGCAACCTGGTCACCGCCGAGTACTGGCGCTGGTGGGTGGTGCACTTGTGGGTGGAGGGGTTCTTCGAAGTCTTCGCCACCGTGGTCATTGCCTTCTTGTTTGCTCGGCTCAAGCTGCTGTCGGTGCGCACGGCTACCAGCAGCGTGCTGTTTTCCACCATCATCTTCCTCTCCGGCGGGATCATCGGGACCTTCCACCACCTGTATTTCTCGGGGATGCCCGACTTCGTGCTGGCGCTGGGCGCCACCTTCAGCGCCCTGGAAGTGGTTCCGCTGGTCCTGATCGGCTTCGAGGCCTGGCAGAACATCCGGCTGGCGCGGGCGCGGGAACCAGGGACGTCGTGGGTGGGCGCCTACAAGTGGCCCATCTACTTCTTCGTGGCGGTGGCCTTCTGGAATTTCGTGGGGGCGGGACTGTTCGGTTTCCTCATCAATCCCCCCGTGGCCCTCTACTTCATGCAGGGATTGAATACCACGCCGGTGCACGGCCACACCGCCCTGTTCGGGGTGTACGGGATGCTGGGCATCGGCCTGATGCTCTTCTGCCTGCGGGCGCTGCGCCCGGGCCTGGCCTGGAAGGACCGCCCCCTGGCGGTCTCTTTCTGGGCCATCAATCTCGGGCTTTCGCTGATGGTGCTGCTCAGCCTGCTCCCCATCGGCCTGATGCAGGCCTGGGCGTCGGTGGAGTACGGCACCTGGTACGCGCGCTCCTCCGAGTTCCTGCAGACGGGACTGATGGATCATTTGCGCTGGATGCGCATGATCGGCGACACCATCTTCGCTTTCGGGGTGGTGGTGCTGGGGTGGTTCGTGCTGGGCCTGGCCACCGGCCACTCCTACGACCGGACCGCCGTGGTGGAAGAAGGAGAGTGGCACGCGCGGCCGCCGGCCCTGCGGCGGGCGGGCGACTAGGGCCGGCCCGTGCTGCGGCCCGGGAGACGAATACTGAACCTGGGAGGAGTCACATGGTTTCCCTCAAGCTGGTCCGGTTGATCGAGGCGCATTCCGAGGAGCTCGCCACCGGCCTGATGGAGAAGTTCCTCACTTCGGAGCGCACCCAGGACCTGCACAAGGTCCCGCTCGAAGAGCTCAAGCAGCGCCGCTACGAGATCTACCACAACCTGAGCGACTGGCTGCTCACCAAGACCGAGGCCGACATCGAACGGCGCTACACGGAATTAGGCGCGCGCCGCGCCTCCCAGGGAGTGGCGTACAGCCAGTTCTGCTGGGCCACGACCATCACCAAGGAGCACCTGTGGGAATTCCTGCAGCGTGAGGACCCGATGGACCGCGCCATCGACATCCTGGGGAGCATGGACCTGCTTCGGCTGCTGGACCAGTTCTTCGACCGTGCCCTCTACTACGCGGCGCGGGGGTACGAGGGGGCCAAGAATGGGCGCCGCCCTCCCCGGCATCGCAACGCGCTGGGGCGCAGCCTCCCGCGCGACCTCTCTCAGAACAGCCCCTTGTAGTAGCCGCCGTCCACCAACAGGGTCTGGCCGGTGATGTAGGAGGCGCGCTCGGAGGCCAGGAAGACGATGGCGGCGGCCAGCTCCTCGGGCTGGCCCAGGCGGCCCACGGGGACGTCGGCGGCCCAGCGGCCATAGATCTGCTCGGGCGGGATGCCGGCGGCCAGGGCGCGCGTGCCCGCCAGCTCCTTCAGCCGCTCGGTGGCGGTGTAGCCGGGGGCGACGTTGTTCACCAGGATGCCGTCCTTGCCGAACTCGTTGGCCAGGCTCTTCACCAGACCGCTGACTGCCGATCGCACCGAGTTGGAAAGGATGAGGCCGTCGATGGGCTGCTTGACGGAAATCGACGTGATGGTAATCAGCCTGCCCCAGCCGCGCTTCTGCATGATGGGAAGCACTTCGCGCGCGAAAAAGAGAGTGCTCATGAGGTTGAGATTCACCGCAGAGGACCAATCGTCGATGGTTGTGTCCGCAAACGACTTGGAGGGAGGCCCGCCCGCATTGGTAACGCAGATGTCGATCCGCCCGAAGCGATCGAGCGTCTCCGCGATCAGACGGCGCACCTCGTCGGGGCGGGTCACGTCGGTGGGACGCGCCAGGACTTCGACGCCGGTGGCAGCGC
>DASPRL010000239.1 GCA_035624475.1 Terriglobales bacterium | reverse complement strand
CGCCGATCATGCCCTCGATGGTGCCGGTGCCGCGGGCCACTTCCTCGATGATGCGCACGCGGCGCTCGGCGGGGCAGCGCAGCCGGGAGAGCACCTGGTAGGCGTAGGTCTGCAGGGCGTCGCCGGCCAGGATGGCAGTGGCCTCGCCGAAGGCCTTGTGGCAGGTGGGTTGGCCTCGGCGCAGGTCGTCGTTGTCGAGCGCGGGCAGGTCGTCGTGGATGAGCGAGTAGGTGTGCAGCATCTCCAGAGCGCAGCCCACTTCCTCGATGCCCGCGGGGAGCGAGCCCGCGACCATGCGCGCCGCCTCCAGGCAGAGGATGGGACGCAGCCGCTTGCCGCCGGCGAAGACGCTGTGGCGCATGGCCCGGTGGATGGACTCCGGGTACTGCGTCGCCGGGGGCAGCAACCTCTCCAGGGCGGCATCGATCGCGGCGCGGCCCTGCTCCAGGGTGTCGGTGAGCATGTCGGTGAGCATGAAGGAGACAGTATAAGAGTGCAGAGTGAGTGGTGGATAGGGGATAGAAAAAGCGGCCCAGTCAGGGCCGCGGCTCCATCCCAGGATGTGCTGCTAGGCGGCGACCTGAGTGCGGACGACGCCGGGCACCCGCATCATGGCGCCCAGAATGCCGCGCACGTCGTCGTTCATGCAGCAGTCGTGCGCTCCCGCCGCCAGCGAGGCCGTCCACAGCTCCTCGTTGGCCAGGCGATGGGTGCAGATGATGCAGGTGGGCGGGAACTCGTGGTGAATCTCTTCCACGTCGTTCACATCCACCAGCTCCAGGTCGATGATGGCGATATTCGCGCGGTGGCGAGGGATCTCGCGGCGCAGCTCCTCCAGGGAACTTGCGACCAGGACCGAATCAAAATGGCCATGGAGGAATGCAGCCATCTTCTCCGCGCAGCGGGCGTTGCTCTGGGCGACGATCACGGTCATGGGCAGCATGGGGAATCCTCCCTTCTCTCCGGCGAGGCCGGAAAGAGCTGCGGCGGGGACCTGGACCGGGTTCCGAACCGCCAGCGCGTTGCGCCAAAAATGCGGCGAAGTTACTTGCGAGACGGGGCGGCAGTCTTTTCAGGCGGGGCCTCGAACGGCCCCGGCTGCAGCTTCCCGTTCTGCTTGAGCAGGACCTCTACTTTGCCCTCGGCCTCCTCCAGCTCTTTGCGGCAGGAGTGCGAGAGCTTGATGCCCTCCTCGAAGAGCGCCAGCGCCTTCTCCAGGGGGATGTCCCCCTTCTCGAGTTCGTCCACGATCTTTTCCAGGCGCTGGAGGCAATCCTCGAACTTGGGCAAAGAATCCGCTCCTGCGGACATTGTACTGCGGTTTGAAGAAGGGGGATGCCGGGAATTTTTCAAGAGCAGCCCCTTGTCGGGGATATCAGGCGGAGGTGCGGGCGGAGCCCAGGGCCTCGAGCACGTCCACGGCGGAGGGGTAGCGGCCCAGGGGAGCGCTGACCTGCACCCCCTGCACCAGGTCACGCACGGCAAGCAGCATCTCACGGGCGATGGCCACGCCCTCGGCGCGGGCGGCCTCGGAGTTGGGAGCGGCGCTCATGCGCGCCAGGATGCCGTCGGGGATGGAGACGCGCAGCTCGTTCTTCATGAACTCGGCGTTGCGCAGGCTGACCAGCGGCCAGATTCCCGCCAGGATCGGGATGCGATGGTGGCTGACCCGGCGCTCGAAGTTCTCCAGCAGGGTGAGGTCGAAGACCGGCTGGGTGATGGCGAACTCCGCCCCCGCTTCCACCTTGTATTCGAAGCGGCGGACCTCTTCGTCGAGGTTGGGAGCGCCGGGATTGGCGCCCACGCCGATGGCGAAACCGGTGCCTGTGCCCACCGCGTTGCCCCCGATGTCCAAGCCGCGGTTCAGGTTGTGGGCCACGTTGACCAGGCCGATGGAATCGATGTCGAACACGGCGGTGGCGTCGGGATAGTTGCCCAGCTTGGGCGGGTCGCCGGTGACGCACAGGATGTTGCGCACGCCGATGGCGGCGGCGCCCAGCAGGTCGCTCTGCAGGCTGAGCACGTTGCGGTCGCGGCAAACGTAGTGCAGCAGCGCCTCCACTCCCACCTGCTGCTGGATGAGGATGGCCAGAGCCTGGGCGCTCATGCGGGCGGCGGCCCGCGGGCTCTCGGGGATGTTGATGAAGTCGATGCCCACGGACTTCAAGAAGCGCGCTCCCTCGATCTCCCGGGTCGCGCTGGTGCCCTTGGGGGGGACGATCTCGACCATGGTGACGAACTCGCCCTTGGCCAGGCGGGCGCCCAGGCGGGAGCGCTGGGCCAGCGCCGGCACCTCCACCGCCGACTCCTGCTTGGGCTTGGTGACCACCTGGAAGGAGCCGGCACGGGCGTCGCCGGCGCGCAGCGCCGCCTTCATGGCGCGGATGTGCTCCGGCGTGGTGCCACAACAGCCGCCGATCAGTTGCACTCCCGCGGCCACGAACTTCCGCGTGTAGCTGGCCATGTATTCCGGCGAGCAGAGATAGATGTTGCGGCCTTCGACGCTGCGGGGAATACCGGCGTTGGGCTGGGCGGAGAGCGGGCGCGTGCTCACGCGGCGCACCCGCTCCAGGGCGTCGAGCATGGGGGCGGGACCCACCGAGCAGTTACAGCCGATCACTTCGGGGGCCCACTCCTCGATGTGCGCGCCGAAGGTCTCGGGGCTGGCGCCGTCGAGGCAGTTGCCCTCCTCGTCGATGGTGACCTGCGCGATGACGGGGAGCTTGGGCGCGATTTCGCGGGCGGCCAGGAAGGCCTGGTGCAGCTCTTCCAGGTAGCCGAAGGTCTCCAGGATGAGCAGGTCCACGCCGCCCTCGGCCAGGGCGGCGATCTGCGCGGCGAAGGCCTCGCGGGCCTCCTCCAGCGAGGTCTTGCCCAGCGGCTCGATGCGGACCCCGAGCGGCCCTACCGAACCGGCCACCCAAGCCTGAGTGGCCTTCTTGGCGGTCTCGCTTTCCACCGCCTCGCGGGCCAGACGGGCGCCGGCCAGGTTGAGGTCGCGGACGCGGTCGGTCAGACCATGCCGCGCCAGGCGGAAGCTGTTGGCGCCGAAGGTGTTGCTCTCAACCACCTCGGCGCCGGCCTGCAGGTAGTCACGGTGGATGCCGCGGATCAGGTCGGGCTGCGAGAGGTTGAGTTCGTCGTAGCAGCGGTTGATGAAGATGCCGCGAGCGTAGAGCAGGGTGCCCATGGCGCCGTCGCACAGCACCGGGCCCTGCTGCAGGCGGGAGAGGAAATCCAGCGGCATCGCAGAAGGATACAGGAATGGCGGGCCGGCAGCTACTTCCGGGGAGGAGCGCAGGAAGACGCGGACCAAGCAACCTCAGCGAGCTGCGAGTGCATCCTTACCCCGAGCGAGGAAAGGGAGCGCGCGCCTCTGCTATAATCTGCGATTCACTGGAAACGATTCCTACAATCCCCCGGGGGGCGGGAGCGTTGAAGCGAGCGGCCAGCGCACTACTCAGTCTCTTGGTCCTGATGCTGTTGGCGGGGTGTGGGAGCACGCCGGCAGCCAACCCTGGACCGGTCACCAGCGGGGTCACGACCCGCGCCTTCGTCTCCAACGCCGGCTTCAGCAGCGGGAACCTGCCCGCGTCGGCGCTGCAGATCGTCAACTTCCACAACGACACCCTGCTGACCAATCAGGTCACGCTGGTGGGCAATCCCCAGTTGATGGCGCTGTCGCCGAACCGGGCCACCTCGCTGGTGTTCGACGCCAGCGTCAACGAGCTCAGTATCGTCGACAACAACGGCGAGACCCAGGGCGGGACGGTGAACCTGCCCGATGCCACCGAGAGCATGGTCATCCTGCCCGACAGCGTCACCGCCTACGTGGCCGTGCCCAATGCGCCGGCGAGCGGCCAGCCCGCCGGGGTGGTGGAGATCGTGAATTTCACCAGCCTGGCCATCTCCGGCCACGTCAACGTGCCCAAGGCGCGGCGCCTCGCGCTCAGCCACGATGGAAAGAAGCTGCTGGTCTTCAGCGACGGCTCCAACGACATCACCGTCATCAACACCGCCGATAACACCACCACCACGGTGACCGGAGGCGGAGTGCTGGACCAACCGGTGGGGGCGGTCTTCACCAGCGACGACAGCATCGCCTATGTCCTGAGCTGCGGTCCGGAGTGCGGCGGGGCCGCCGCCAGCGTCACGCCCCTGACCATGTCGGGCCAGACCCTGGGCGTGCCCCTGCTGCTTCCTGGGGGCGCCACCGTGGGCTTCCTGAACGGCTCCACGCTGTACGTGGCGGGAAGCTGCGGCGCCGCCTGTCCGGGTACCACCCCGCCTTTCGGCCGCCTGACCGTGGTCAACACCTCGGGCATGAGCATCAGCGCGACCGTGCCCATCAGCGACGGCTACCACGACCGCATCGAGATGACGGGCAACAACAAGCTCTACGTCGGGGCGCGCAACGCCGCCTTCTCCAACGGCTCCACCTCGACCTGCAGCAATGCGACCCAGGGATGCCTGTCCATGTTCAACATCTCGGGGAACACCGCGGGCATCAGCGCTCCGCAAGGAGTGGTCACCGGCATGGCGGCCATCACCGGCCGCAATGTGGTGTACGTGTGCGTGGGCGGGGAGTTGGTCATCTACGACACCACCACCGACGCGCCCCAGGCCACCCAGATCGATATCGTGGGCCAGGCCTACGACGTCAAGCAGATCGACCAGTAAGAGCAGCCGACAGCCTTCCGCCGTCCCCGTCCAGCTTGTTCCCGCCAGACTGCGGCAGCGGCGTCTGCACGCACGCGCGGTTCCTGCCTTTCGGCGACTGGCCGAAGGGTGGTCGCCGACTGCTGACGGCTACTTTGCCGGCAGCAGCGTCAGCGTATGCGCCGCGGACCGCCTCACGGCCTGGTCTGAGAAGGGAAGGGTGAAAGTCGTGCCCTCGTACCAGGCCTTCCACTGGTCCATGTAGTGGGGGCTGAAGAGCTGGCCCGACTGCCCCGTCACGATGTTGAGCGTGGAGCGATCGAGGTCGGAGAAGTCCACGGTCATGCGCTCGGAGGGCCCGAAGGCGCGCCCCACCTGCTTGACGGTGTAGCTGCCTCCGGATTGGGGCCGCTCTCCCGGCCCCGCCCAGTGGGCCAGTCCCGGGATGCGCCCGAAGAGGGGATGCTGCAGGACGATGGGCGAAGCGGCGCCCCAGCGCCAGGAAGCCAGGTCGCCGGGGGCTTCCTTCTCGCTGACCGCGGCCTCCACCGCCGCCGCCAGCACGTCGCTGTAGCTCTTATAGCCGGAGGGCAGCCAGCGCGGCGGTTCGTGGATGAGGATCTCCTCCAGCCCGGCGCCGCTCATCAGGGCGGGGCGCTCGGGGCCGGTGAACTCGTCCCACAGCGGGCCCAGGCGGCTCCGCAGCAGCAGGCGCACCAACTCCACGCGGGAGCGCGTCTCCAGGGTGGCGCCGACAGAATCGACGGTCAGGCGGCCATCCCAGCCGCGCATCAGCTCGGCGGCGCGGCGGGCGCGAGGCGAGACCTTGGTGGCGCGGTCCACAGCGGATACAAAGCGCTCGGCGCAATAGCGGTCGAAGTCGGAGTGGATATCGATCTGGAGCTGCAGCATGTCGGCAGGGGAGAACCTGCGCCCTGACTCCAGCACCTGGTAGATGCGCTCGGCGCGGTCGGGCGGGAACCACTGCGAGGTGACGAAGTAGGGGTAGCCGTCGGGTGTGATGCGATTGTTGGCGGTGGCCAGTACTCCCGAAGGCGGGTCGAAGACGCGCGGCAGGGCGTCGAAGGGGATGACGCCGCTCCAGTCGTGGGCGCCGTCACCGCCGGGCACGGGCAGGCTGCCGTCGCCGGTCTTGCGGATGGGGATGCGGCCTGCCGCCTGGTAGCCGATGTGCCCCGCGTCGTCGGCATAGACGACGTTGAGGGTGGGGGAGACCAGCCGCGCCAGCGCCCGCCCGAACTCTTCCCAGTCGCGGGCGCGGTCGAGTTCGAAGAAGGGATAGCGGAAGCCGGCGGTGTCGTAGGCCGTCCACTGCAGGGCCAGCTGGCGGCGCTCGCCGGGGACCAAAGAAGTGACGATGGGCCCGTGGCGCGTGACCACCACGTCCAGCACCACATCGGGCTCGCCCTTGACGTGGATGACCTCGCGGCGGTGCTCGGGCATCTGCCAGCCCTGCGGGGTCTGGTACTGGCCGGCGGGGTTGAGGTTCTCGACGAACAGGTCGTGCACGTCGGCCACCAGCGCGGTGAAGCCCCAGGCGATGTGCCGGTTGTGGCCGACCACGACGTAGGGGCTTCCCGGGAGCGTGACCCCGGCGACGTCGAGGTCACCCGCCTGCAGATGGGCCTCGTACCAGACGTTGGGGATGGAGTGCGGCAGGTGCATGTCGTTGGAGAGCAGCGGCTTGCCGGAAACGGTGTGTTCGCCGCTGACGACCCAGTCGTTGGAGCCGGGCAGCAGCGGTCCCGCCAGCAAAGCGCGCAGGTACTCTTCGGAGGCCGGTGGCAAAACGCGGGAGACGGAAGAGGCCCGCGCGGGGTCCTCGTCCTCATCCTCGTCTTCGTCGTTGCGCCGGGCGGGCTGAGGCGGTTCCTTGAGATCGACACCCGGAGGATGGTCGCGCCAGGAGCGCGCAGGATAGAGGTCGGCAGTGCGCTCCGCTCCCAGCCGCGCCAGCAGCTTCTCGTGTACGACCTGGCTGTCGATGGGATGAGAAAGCAGCTCGCTCATGTTGAGGCCGATGACGTAGCAATCGGCCAGGGTCCAGGGGCGAGGGCGGTAGCGGAGCACGCGGAACTCGAGGGGCAGGCGATCGCCATGCGATTCGAGGAAAGCGTTGACGCCGTCGACGTAGGCCTGCACCTGGGCGCGATCTTCCGGCGGCGTGGCGGCCACCATCTTCTCGGCGGTGGCGCGCAGGCCCAGCACCCGCTGCCGCCGGTCGAGCCGGAGAAACGGCGCTCCCAGGACCTCGGCCAGCTCCCCGCTGGCATACCGCCGGCTCATGTCCATCTGCCACAGCCGGTCCTGCGCGGTGACGTAGCCTTGGGCGAAGAAGAGATCGCCGAAGTTCTCGGCGGAGATGTGGGGCACGCCTTGGGCGTCGCGGACGACGGTGACCGGGGCGGTGAGGCCGGGCACACGCAGAGTGCCGTCCACCTGGGGCAGCGAAGCGCGCCCGGCAAGGTACAGCCACAGCGCCGCACCCGCCAGCGCCGCCAGCAACAGCACCCCCAGCAGCAGCAGCAGGCGCAGAAAGAAGCGGGCACGCGAGCGGCGAGGCGTGGCTACGGCGGCGGGAAGGGTTGTGGCGGCCATCCGACTCCCCCAGATTCTACACAGGAAG
This sequence comes from Terriglobales bacterium, assembly GCA_035624475.1. Classification (NCBI taxonomy): domain Bacteria; kingdom Pseudomonadati; phylum Acidobacteriota; class Terriglobia; order Terriglobales; species Terriglobales bacterium. The sequence goes on along the minus strand of DASPRL010000239.1, from coordinate 1,366 downwards.
GGCGGGCGAGGCGGAGCCGTGCAGGGGCGAGCCCCCGATGGTATGCTGAGGGCGGCCGTGGGGCCGCCCGCGCGCCTTGTATGCTGCAGCGACGCATCGACGACCACGCCGTCATCTCGCGCGAGGCGGTGCGCGAGGCGGAAGAGATCTTCCATCGCCACCTGAAGAAGGTCGGGCTGAAGCACACCGGGCAGCGCGACACCATCCTGCGCAGCTTCCTGGAGACCCGCGAGCACCTCTCCACCGACGAACTCCACCGCCTGGTGAAGAAGAAGGACCCGGGCATCGGCTTCACCACCGTCTACCGCACCCTGAAGCTGCTGGCGGAGTGCGGGCTGGCCAGCGAGGTCGCCTTTCACGACGGCATCGCCCGCTTCGAGCACCAGTACAACCGCCGCAGCCATCATCACATGGTGTGCACCGAGTGCGGGGGTTCGGTCGAGTTCTTCTCCCCCGAGGTGGAGAAGCTGGAACAGGAGATCGGGCGCAAGTACCGCTACTCCACCACCCGCCACACCTTCCAGATCTACGGGCGCTGCGAGGAGTGCCGCAAGAAGAGCGGCTCGTAGCGGTAGGCTCGCGCGCCTTGGGGGCATCGCGAAAGGGAGTGAGTTTTTGCTTTGCTTTTGTACGGGATTTTGCTATTGTCCGCGCGATTGAAGAAGTGCGGCGGACTAGCACCGCCGGGCGCAAGCCGAGCTACGCATTCCCTGGAGGAGATCTATGACGGATAACGCCGCCACACCTGGAGCGGGCGGTTCCACCGGAGCGGGCGGTTCCACCGGAGGCGGGGGAGCGGCCCCAGCCCCTGCCGGCGCGGGCATGCCCGACAACACCGCGGGGATGGTCGCCTACATCACCATCATTCCGGCCATCATCTTCCTGGTGATGGAGCCGTACAACAAGCGGCCGTTCGTGCGCTTCCACTGCTTCCAGAACATCTTCTTCTGCTGCGCTTGGATCGCGCTTTCGATCATCCTCAGCATCATCGCGGCCATCCCGGTCATCGGCTGGTTGACTCTGATCCTGTGGCCGATCATCGGTCTGGGCGGCCTGGTGCTGTGGGTGATGTTGCTGCTCAAGGCCAACCAGGGGCAGATGTGGAAGCTGCCCTTCATCGGCGACTTGGCCGCCAAGCAGGCCGGCGTTTAACCGAGGAAAGACCTCCAGCGGGCGGGGACGTCGCTCCCCGCCCGTTTCCTTTTTGTACCGCCTTCCCGCGCGACCGGCTCACTTGACAGAAGCGCGGGGGGATGTCATTTGTATCTACTTTTGTTTGGCGTTGCCGCGGGAAGGGGAAGAGGTGAGAGTCCGCGTCTTCTATCACGACAAGTGCTTCGACGGGGCGGCCTCGGCGGGGCTGTTC
>DASPRL010000238.1 GCA_035624475.1 Terriglobales bacterium | reverse complement strand
CGTGGTCAAGGAGGGCCGCCCCTTCACCGAGACCGAGAACCAGCACCGCATGGAGCTGGCGGTCATCGGGGAGGACCTGGGCAAGGGGCTCTTCGCCAACGAGGACCCCATCGGCAAGATGGTGCAGGTGGACGGCCACCCCTTCACCGTGGTGGGGGTCTTCGAGAAGCCCAAGGGCGGGCTGGGCGGCCCCGACAGCGCCGACCAGCGCGTGGTCATCCCCTACTGGACCTTCCGCAAGGTCTATCCCGAAGCCAAGAACCACGGCATCCGCATCGAGGCCTATCCCGGCCGGCTTTCGGAGGCGGTGGACGAGACCCGGGTGGCCCTGCGCCGCAGCCGCCACGTCCCCTACGACAAGCCCGACAACTTCGACTACTCCACCGCCGATTCCATCATCGAGACCTTCCACCAGATCGTGGGCATGGTGGCGCTGGCGGTCATGGTGGTCTCCTCGGTGGGGTTGATGATCGGGGGCGTGGGGGTGATGAACATCATGCTGGTCTCGGTGACCGAGCGCACCCGCGAGATCGGGGTGAGGAAGGCCATCGGCGCCCGCCGCCGCGACATCATCTGGCAGTTCCTCACCGAGGCCATGGTGCTGGCCGCCACCGGCGGCATCGCCGGCGTGCTGGTCGGCTTCGGCATCAGCACCCTCATCCACCTGCTGGTGCCCGGGCTGCCTACTTACGTACCCCTGTGGTCGGTGGTGCTCTCGGTGAGCGTGTCCGCTTCGGTGGGCCTGTTCTTCGGCATCTACCCCGCCTTCAAGGCGGCGCGCCTGGACCCGGTCGAGGCGCTGCGCTACGAGTAGGGCTCATGCCGGCGGCGCCGCCGGGGCCCGCTTCAGGAAGCGCCGCCACACCCAGCGCAGGATCTTCCACGCGAGCACCGCGAAGAAGATCACCGTCGCCGCCCACAGCACGATCAGCGGCAGGGCGATGACGAGCGCCACCATGGAATCGGTGTAATCGGCCAGCCCCTGCAGCAGGTCGCGGAAGGCGCGGCGCGCGTTGTAGAGCGGCCGCCACTCCAGGCCCAGCACCCTCGCCTCCGCCTGCGCCACCAGGTTGACGGTCAGCGTACTCATCTCCACCTGGTGGGAGAGCAGGTTGAGTTCGCCCTGGGTGCGCTCGATGCGCCCGCGCACGTCGCTGAGGTGCTCGGCCACCTGCAGCACGTCCTCGGTGCGGCTGGCGCGCTTCAGGATCTCCAGGTACTGGGCCTCCTCGGCGCGGAAGTTGCGCAGGCTGGCCTCCAGGTCTACGAACTGGCGGGTGACGTCGGTGGCTTCCACGCTCTCGCTCTGCACCCGCAGGCCGATGCCGTGGGCGCCGGCGCGCGCCTCATCGAAGCGCGCCGCCGGGATGCGCAGCTTGACGCTGCCGTTCATGCTGTCGCCCACCTGGGTGAGGTTGGAGGACTCGACGTAGCCGCCCAGGCGCTCGGCCAGCGCCTGCAACTGCGCCACCGCCGCGGGCGCGTCCTTCACCACCAGCTCCATCGCGCCGGTGCGCACGATCTTGCGGTCGAAGGCGGCTTGGACGGACTTGGACTCTCCGCCGGCTGCGCCGGGCGCCACGCTGGCATACTTGTCGAGCGCTCCTTCCACCGGGACATCCATCGCCTGGCGGACGGCCATGCGGCTGCGCAGCAGGTTGGGGACCACCACAGCGGCCACCAGCAGCAGGAGCAGCAGCGCCCAGGGCAGGAGCATGAGAACGAGGTAACGGCGGGGGAATGGAGGGTTCGCGGCAAGTCCGGTCATGGCGGTTTCCTTTGTGGGGAGAACGGCCGGGGCGGGGAGACTTGCACCGTCTTTCAATCCAATGCTACGCCGCAGGGAGGGAAAAAATAAAGGACCCCGAGGGGATGCTGGTCTGATTCTGCTCGGCCAGCGGCTCGCGTTAGACCCTTGCCGACCCGCGCTGGCTGCGACCTTGCGGCCACCGCCTGCGATCTTTAAGAAGGCTCGAGGCCTTCAGCTTGGGCTCCGGGCTCGCCGCCAACCGGAAAAACCGGTCCAGCGCCTCGGGATCCTATCTTGCCTCTGACGAATCTTCCCGTTCCCCTCGACCAGCGCGTTGCTATAGACCCTTGCCGGCCCTCCGTGCCCGCCTGTGACAGCGAACCCGTGACCTCGGCTCGAGCCCCGGACGCCGCGCCAACCGGGAAAACTCAAGAAGTTGTCAAAGAACGAGGGACGTTTTACTCCTCTCAGTTTTTCCGTCAAGAGAAAATACGCGCCTGCAAGTGCTGTGTTTTCAGCCGAGTGCGGCCCGTCCACAGGCGGGTGCCGGGAAATGGTGCAGGCGGAGACACGAACCCGCGGCGGCGGCGCGTGGCGGGCGATTTTCCCGCGTCCCCGCGCGCACCCTGCATGGACGATGGCAGCGCCGGCAGTGTGCAAATCGCGGCGAGAATCAGCCCCGGCGCGGATCTTGAAAATCGTTTTCAACGCCGGGAACGCTGAGACCGCCGAGACAATCACCCAGTCAGCAAGTCACCAAATCCCCGAATCTCCGATAGCATAGGCGCGTGAGCGAGAAGCTGCTCGAGGTGCGCGGCCTGCGGGTGGAGTTCCCCGTGGGCGGGGTGTGGCTGCCGGCGGTGCGCGAAACCTCGCTCACGCTGGACCGGGGCGAGGCCCTGGGGCTGGTGGGGGAGTCGGGCTCGGGCAAGTCGGTCAGCGCGCTGGCGCTGCTGCGCCTGCTGCCCCCGCAGGCGCGGGTCACGGGCGCGATCCGCTTCCAGGGGCGCGACCTGCTCGCCGCCCCCGAGGAGGAGATGCGGCAGGTGCGCGGCGCCGGCATCTCCATGATCTTCCAGGAGCCCATGACCGCGCTCAACCCGGTGATGCGGGTGGGCGAGCAGGTGGCGGAGGCGGTGCGGGCGCATGGCGAGTCGTCGGCCATCGGCCCTCGGTCGTCGGCCAAGATCAGCAAGGCCGAGGCGTGGCGGCGGGCGATCGAGGCCATGAAAGACGTGGGGCTGAAGGATGCGGAGCGGCGGGCGCGCGACTACCCCCACCAGCTCTCCGGCGGCATGCGCCAGCGCATCATGATCGCCATGGCCATCGTCAACCGGCCGCAACTGCTCATCGCCGACGAGCCCACCACCGCCCTCGACGTCACCATCCAGGCGCAGATCCTGGAACTGCTGGCCGAATTGCGCCGCAAGCTGGGCCTGGCGATGCTGTTCATCTCCCACGACCTGGCCGTGGTCTCGCAAGTGGCCGAGCGGGTGGCGGTGATGTACGGCGGCAGCGTGGTAGAGACCGGCCCGGCGGCCGAGGTCTTCCGCGCCCCGATCCATCCCTACACCCGCGGGCTGCTCCAGGCGGTGCCCACCCTGCGCAGCCAGCGCGGGCGGCCGCTGGAGACGGTGGAAGGCACAGTGCCGCCGCTCACCGCGCTGCCTCCCGGCTGCGCCTTCGAGCCGCGCTGCGGCCTGCGCGTCCCCGAGTGCGCGCGCGCCCTGCCGCCGCTGGTCGAGGTCGCACCCGGGCACCGGGCGCGCTGCCCGGTGGTCGGAAGGGAGCAGGGCTAGCTGCTATAATCGCTCTTCTCCCATCGATCAACCCGCGTGCGCATACTCTTTATCAGTGACATCCACGCCAACCAGGAGGGCCTGGAGGCCTGCCTGGCGGCCGCGCCCCAGTACGACGCCATCGTCAACCTGGGCGACATCGTGGGCTATGGCGCCAGCCCCAACGAGGCCACCGACCGCTCGCGCGCCCTGGGCGGCCTGGTCGTCCGCGGCAACCACGACAAGGCCTGTGCCGGAGTGATGGGCATCGAGAGCTTCAACCCCATCGCCGGGCTCTCCGCGCTGTGGACCAAGCAGAATCTCACCCCGGAGAACCTGGAGTGGCTGAAGGCGCTGCCCGCCGGTCCGGTCCCGCTGCCCGGGGTGGAGGGCGTGCACTGCGTCCACGGCTCGCCCCTCGACGAGGACGACTACCTCATCGTGGTGCGCGACGCGGTCGAGCCCCTTACCGAGACCGAAGTCGCCATCACCTTCTTCGGCCACACCCACATCCAGGGCGGCTTCTCGGTGGACGCCGGGCGCTGGGAGACCCTGCGGCCCATGTACCGCACCCGCGACCAGGCGGAGGCCGTGGAACTGCCGCTCAAGCGCGAGGCCAAGTACCTGCTCAACCCGGGCTCGGTGGGGCAGCCGCGCGACGGCGACTCCCGCGCCGCCTTCGCCAGCTTCGACTCCGAGGCCTGGAAGCTCACCTTCCACCGCGTCCCCTATGACGTGAAGGGGGCGCAGAAGAAGATCCTGGCCGCCAAGCTTCCCGAACGCCTGGCCAACCGGCTGTCGGAAGGAAGATAGCCATCCGCCGTCACCCATCCGCCGTCAGGAAGCCCGCCCAGGTCCCCCTGTTCGCCGCCGAGAGCGAGTCCCGCCCGGCGGAATATCTGGTGGCACACATCGACGGCGGGGCGCGGGGGAATCCCGGCCCGGCCGGCTACGGCGCGGTCATCACCGACCAGGCCGGGCGCAAGCTCGCCGAATTGAGCGAGTACCTGGGGCACCGTAC
>DASPRL010000237.1 GCA_035624475.1 Terriglobales bacterium | reverse complement strand
GGGCAGGAGGGCCAGGCCGCTCCCGCTCCGCGCCCGTCGCAGCGCCAAGCCTTTGCCGTGGGCGCCGCCCAGAACACCACCAAGGCCGGCCCACGGTCGGAAGACTACGCTCGCGTGCTCGACCGCTACATCGCGCGCCTGGTCGCGCTCGATCGCTTGCCCGACGCCCTCGCCCTCTACCGCCGCGAGATCGAGCGCAATCCCAATGACCCCGGCCTCTACGAGCGCCTGGCCAATTTCCTGCAGCAGAACAAGATCGACGATCAGGTCGAGCAGGTCTACAAGCGCGCCATCCAGCAGTTCCCGGAGCGCACCTGGTACCAGAAGCTCGCCCGCTGGTACCTGCGCGAGAAGCGCGAATCCGACTACGAAGCCCTCACCCGCCAGGTCACCGGCGTCTTCTCCGGCAGCGAACTCGCTGACTACTTCCAGAAGGCCTGCTGCAGCAGCGAGGGGCTCTCGCTGCAGTTGAACCTGTTCGCTCACCAGCGTTTCCCGCACAATCCGGTCTTCGTGCGCAACCTGCTGGGGCTCTACCAGACCCCGCCCACCCGCGACGACGCTGCCTGGGAGCAGCTCATCCGCCAGTACTGGTTCTACGACGACGACTTGCGCTCGCAGTATTTCGCCTGGCTCTCCTGGAAGGGCCGCCTGGACTCGGAACTCGACGCGGTGCGCCACAACGATGCCGCCCGTGCCGCCGACTGGGACGGCATGGTGCAGCAAAGCCCGGCCGCCGCGCAGTTCCTGGCCCAGGGCGAAGCCTGGCGCTCGCGCTTCGAGGCCGCCGCGCCGGTCCTGGGAGCGCTCGCCCAGGCCTATCCCACCGATCTGGGCATCGCCCGTAACGCCTCCACCCTCTACCGCTCGCTGGCTTATTTCGATCCCGCTGATACCCAGCGCGCAGTCGCCATCGAAGAGAAGATCGCGCAGTACCAGCCCGGCGACCGCGACACCCTGGCCCGCCTCGGCGACATCTACGCCGACCGCGAGATGTTCCGCGAAGCCATGCCCTACTGGGACCGCATGGCCGCGACCGCCCCCGGCGACTCCGCCGGCTACCTCTCTGCCGCCACCGTCTACTGGGACTATTACCTGTTCGACGACGCCCTGCGCCTGATGGAGCAGGGTCGCGCGAAGCTCAAGGATCCCGCGCTCTACTCCTACGAGGAGGGCGCGGCCTTCGAGGGCAAGCGCGACTACGCCCGCGCGGTCGCGGAATATACCAAGGGCGCGCTCGCCGGTGAGACCGGTACCTCGCAGTCGCGCCTGCTGGAACTGGCGCGACGTCCCGCTACTCGCGACCTCGTCGACCAGTCCACCGCCCAGTCGGTCAGCGGCGCCAATCCCTCGCTGGAATCGCTCGACCTGCGCATCGCCGTGCTGCAGGCGCAGAGCCGTCCCAAGGACCTGGAAGCCCTGCTCGCCTCCATGGTGCCCAACGCCACCAACTTCGACCTGCTGGAGCACATCGAATCCATCGCCCAGCAGCAGGGCTTCGACGCGGTGCAGCAGGCCTCGCTGGAGCGACGCGCCGCCCTCACCAACGATCCCGTCGACCGCCTGCGCCTGCGCTTCGCCCTGGCCCGCTACTACGAGGGCAAGAAGGACATGGCCGCGGCCCAGCGGGACTACGAGGCCATCTACAAGGACGACCCCATGATCCTGGGCGTGGTGCGCTCCATGGTGGACTTCTACTGGCGCAGGAAGCAGCAGGACCGCGCCATCGCGGTGCTGCTCGAGGCCTCCGGCCACGCCTATCCCGCGCTCAAAAAGCAGTTCCAGTTCGAGGCGGCGCGCAAGGCCACCGACGCCGGCAAGTACGACCAGGCGCGCCAGCTCCTCACCGCGCTGCTCGCCGATTCGCCTTACGACGCCGAGACCCTGGCCGCGCTGGCCGACACCTACGCCCGCGCCAACGATCCTGCCGGCCTGCGCGACTTCTATTTGGCCAAGATCCAGGCCTTCCGCCAGGCCCCCATGGCCAAGGACGAGCTCAACGCCCGCGTCGCCACCCTGCGCCGCGGCCTCATCCTGGCTCTCACCCAGCTCAAGCAGCCCGACGCCGGCGTGGACCAGTACATCGAGCTCCTCAACAAGTATCCCGACGACGACGCGCTCACCACCGAGGCCGCCCTCTACGCCCTCAAGTACAACCTGAAGGACAAGCTCCTCGCCTTCTACACCAAGACCACGGCCGACTCGCCCAAGGATTACCGCTGGCCCATGGTGCTGGCGCGCCTGCAGGTGCAGTTCGAGGACTACCCGGCCGCCATCGACGACTACGCCAAGGCGAGCGCCATCCGCCCCGACCGCGTGGACCTGCGCAGCGCGCGCGCCGCCCTGGAAGAGCGTCTGCTGCGCTTCGACGATGCCGCCGCCGACTACCAGAAGATCTACGACCTCGCCTACCACGATCCTCAGTGGCAGGAGAAGCTGGCCACCGTGCGCGCGCGCCAGGGGCGCACCGACGACGTGGTCGCCGCGCTGCGCAAAGCCTTCATCGAAGGCCGCCCCGAGCGTTCCCAGAACTACTTTGAGGTGGCGCGCCGCCTGGAAGGCTGGAACATGCTGCCGCAGGCGAAGGAATTCGCCGAGCACGGACTCGAGGTCGCCCGCGACGACCTGCTCGCCGATCCCCGCAACCTCTCCGGCGTCCAGCTCTACGCCCGCATCCTGACGCGCCTGCGCCAGCAGGAGCCGGCCTATGCCCGCCTGCTCGCCGCCCGCGAGGCTGCCCTCCATCCCAGCGGCAGTGTCTTCTCCACCGCGACCCAGGGCGCGTTCACCGAGGGGCACGAGAGGAGCGGGGGCGCGGCCGCCGACCAGGCCGCCGTCCAGAAGGCCCAGGACGCCCGCCGCCGCGAGAACGCGCTCTCCGGCCTGCAGGCCGCCCTGCGCGAGATGGGCGCCGACGTCAACCGCTACTTCACGCCCGAGGAGAAGGCTTCCTTCGCCGCTTTCCTCGACAAGCAGAAGACGGCCGCCGTCCAGGACGATCTTCGCGACTTGCTGGTCCCGCTGGCCCAGGCCGCCGGCCTCGCCGACCAGGAAGCGCGCTGGCGCGACGAACTCCTGCTCGACTATGCCGGCCAGCCCGAAGCCGGCGCCCAGTACGCGCGCCTGCTCGAATTGCAGAAGCGCCGCACCCAGTTCGACGAATTGGGCGTGCAGATGGAGGTCTACTATCCCCGCCAGCCCGCCAAGCAGCGCAGCACCGGTCCGCTGCAGGAGGCTGCCGCCGACTATCGCGCTTCCGGCAACGTGGCCTCCGAGCTGCGCGTGCTCACCCAGCTTTACAGCCTGCGCGCGCTGGGCCCGCTGCAGGAGCGCTACTTCGAGCTGCTGCTGAGCCGCGATCCGGCGCGCCTGGTGCAGGTAGCCGGGGGCCGCTGGCCGGAGTACCGCGATCCCGCCGTCCAGTACGTCATCGCCCACGGCAGCGCCGGCCTGGCCCAGCAGGCGGTGGCTGCCCGCGCCAAGTCCCAGCAGCCGGTTTGGGCCAAGGCCTACTCCGCCCTCGCCGGCCTCTACTTCTCCGACACCGGCGCCCAGGTGGACACCGCCTTCAACTCCGCGCTGGGCTCCATGGTCATCGGCGACCGGCTGGGCAAGCCGGTCGACCGCGACCAGCAGCTTGCCGGCGACATCTGGTTCTACTACGGCTCGCGCTACGGCGAGTACGAGAGCATCAGCAAGCGCGGCGACCCCGAGGACTTCCTGGCCGCCGAGCTGGAACACACTCCCGGCCGCGCCGCCGCCTATGAGGCCCTGGCCGAGTACTACGACGAGAAGGGCGCCTACGAGCCCGCCCTCGCCGACTATCAGCACGCTCTCGAACTGCATCCCGACGCCGGCGTGGTTCACGACCGCATGGCCATGGTGCTGTGGACGCAGGGCAAGCACGATGAGGCCGCCGCCCACTGGAAAGAAGCGCTGGCCGGCTTCGATCGCCAGCAGAATTCCGGGCGCGCCCCCGCCGCCTTCTGGTCGCAGGTGCAGCGCGTGATGGTGCGCATCGGGACGCGCAAGCTGCTTCCCATGCTGCGTCCCGACGCCGACCGCCTGCTGCGCGACTACATCAAGCGCAACGGCACCTACCAGGTGGACCCGTTGCTGCGCGGCGCCATGAGCGCCTCCGGCGATCCCGCCGCCGGCGTGGCTTGGATACTCGATTTGGCCCACGTCGCTCCTAACGAGATGGAGTTCCTCACCAACCTGGTCGAGGCCCGCTGGATCCCGGCGGCGCAGCGCGAGCCCATCTACCAGCGCATCCTGCAACTGGCGCAGGACGCCGCGGGTTCGTCGCGTGGCGAGGCCCACGACGCCGCCCTCGGCGAGTGGCACCGCTGGCAGTTCAAGTGGATCAGCTACCTGCTCGATACCAACCAGGCCGACCGCGCCCAGGCCGCGCTCGACGCTCTCCCCGAGGAGACGCGCCGCTCCGACGTGAGCCAGGCCAACATCCTGGCCATCCGCATCGCCGCCCGCGCCGGCCGCCTCGACGCCCTGCTCGACAGCTATCGCAGCGATCCCACCAAGCTGCCGGGTGGGGAGGACCTGAAGACCGCGGCCACCGCCCTGGCCGCCGACAAGGACCAGGCCTCCGCCGACAAGCTGCTGGAGATCGTCTACAGCCAGGCCATCGAGGCCCACGACCTCACTCCCGCCAACTTCCTCGGCCTGGCCGAGATCAGGCTCAATCGCGGCGATGTCCCCGGCGCCGTCGCCCTGCTGCGCCGCATGGTGCTGGTCACCGGCGCCTCCTTCGAAGGCATGCCGCAGGCCGCGACGCTGCTGGCCGGCAAGGGTCATCCCGCCGAGGCTGCCGCCTTCCTCGCCGACTACGTCCAGGCCACGCCCTGGGACGCTGCCGCCAAGGTGCAGCTCGCGGAGATGCGCCTGAAGGCCGGCCAGGAAGTCGAGGCATCCCAGAAAACCCTGGCCGCGGCC